>JAYVWH010000753.1:0-2248 GCA_043786265.1 Kofleriaceae bacterium
GACATGGGCATGAACATGCTCTCGGGCACCATCCAGTTCGAGCAGGAGTTCTATGGCACCGCCCTCGGCACCAACACGCCGATGGTCGCAGCCGGCGCGCGCATCGGTCAGCCGCACGTCAAGTTCGGCACGCTCGACGGCGCGCAGATGCTCGGCGTCGTCGCCACCGGCCAGCGTAACGCCCCGAGCGGTACCTATCGCTTCGGCTTCGACAACGGCCAGCTGACGTTCACGGACGTCCTGACCCCGAGCGTGGAGTTGTTGTCGGCCGCCACGGATTACGCGGTCCCGTTCGTTCGCATCCGCGCGACCAACGCTGCGTGCGTGACCGACTGTGACATCAGCTCGATCGACATCGAATGGAAGCGCGCGACGGCGGCCGGCTGGGTCACCATCGAGCAGCCTCGTGATGCTCACATCGACCTCCTCGCGAAGATGGGCAGCAAGCAGGCGTACTTCGCGGTGGACCTCACGGGCGGCGAGACCTCGCAGGTGTGGAGCCAGATGCCGGTTGCGAACACCGGCCTCATCCGCAACGAGCTGTCGTACATCACGACCTCCAAGCTCTGCTACGTCGCCGTCAGCTACACCTCGGAGCTCGGCATGAAGATGACGAACCAGGTGAAGAACCCGGCCTGCTTTTAACGAATAGATCAGGCGGGTAGTCGATGTAGTGTTAGCACGCCGACTTGCTGCGCGAGACTACTTCTTTGCGACGGTCGAGTAGAGCGGGCTCTGCGCTGCCTGCTTCTCGTTGACCGCGAACGATTCGGCATCCGACGGGAACGTCGAGGCACGCACCTCGGTCACGTACTGACCGACCGCTTCCTTGATCGTCGCGCCGAGCGTTGCGAACCGGCGTACGAAGCGCGGCTTGAACGTCTCGTCCATTCCGAGCATGTCGTAGCTGACCAGCACCTGGCCATCGCACGCGGTCCCCGCGCCGATACCGATCGTCGGGATCGACAGCTTCTCGGTGATCTCTCGCGCGATGTCGGCGGGAATCGCTTCGAGGACGATCGCGTAGACGCCGGCCGCTTCGAGTGCGACTGCATCGGCGACCAGCTTCTCGCGACCACCTTGCTCGCGTCCTTGGACCTTGAAGCCACCGAGCTGGTGATAGCTCTGCGGTGTCAGGCCGATGTGGCCCATCACCGGGATGCCGGCGCTCACGAGCTTGGTCACGAGCTCGGCGTGCTGCGCACCGCCCTCGAGCTTGACCGAGTGACAGCCGCCTTCCTTGATCAGGCGACCGGCGTTGACCATGCCCTCGGTGACGGACGCCTGATAGGTCATGAACGGCATGTCGCCGACGACGTGCGCCCGCTTGGTGCCACGCACGACGGCGCGGCAGTGATAGGACATCTCCTCGAGCGTGACGGGGAGCGTCGTGTCGTTACCCTGAATGACCATGCCGAGCGAATCGCCAACGAGGAGCACGTCGGCTCCGCCGTCATCGAGCAACCGCGCGAACGTAGCGTCGTACGCGGTCAACATGGCGATCTTCTCGCCTCGCTCTTTCATCTGCCGGAGGGTGTGGATGGTGACCTTGTTGGTCTTCATTCCGCCCCGCTTTCTATGCTGCTGAATCTCGTGGTTCTCGACTGCAATGTCCCGTGCCTTGCGGCTACGAGCATCTTTCGACCACTTATGCGAACCGTAGCATCAGATCGGGGACAGCGAAAACACGATCCGCACCTGAGCACTGTCGCCCGTGCAAGTGACCGTGTAATCGCGGCGCCAGCCCGACTCGAACGGAGCAACCACGGCATCGCTGCAGATGGTGTCGTCAGGCGAGAAGGTGTCTTGATCCTTGAGGTTTGCGCGGAACGTGATCTTCTGGCCGCCCTGGGGAACGACGTTCAAGATGCCCTCGGCGACCGGCTGGCCGAACATGTTGCCCTCATGAATCGTCGCGTAGTTGGACGACCCCTTGTTGAACAGAACGATGCTGTCGGCGCCTTCCGCGGTGATGTTGCCGTAGAGCTCGAGGTCGCTGCCGGCGTCGCCACCCGCGCTGTCCACGGCGATGCTGTTGAGGACGACGCGAACTTTCTGCGACACGCGGGTGCACGTCTTGAGGTCGTAGTCGGTCGTGTAGGACATGCGCGCGGGCGAGTTGTCCTTGAGGTAGTTCAGCTTGTACGCGATCGGCGCGCCCGGCGACTCCTTGGAGTAGTTGCCGCCGCTCTTGATGAAGTCCATCAGCTTCGCGTAGCTGTCGATCGTGGTCACCGCGGTCGCTGCG
>JAYVWH010000754.1:0-6426 GCA_043786265.1 Kofleriaceae bacterium
GACCCGGCTGTATCCCCGCGCACTGGTCACCGGCAGCTCGCGCGTCGAGGTCACCCAGGTTCTGCCGCTGATGGGCGAGCACGCCCGGTTCGACGCGATCTTCGCGGCGGAGGACGTCGCGCGCAGCAAACCCGATCCCGATGGCTACCAGCGCGCGATGGCGACCTTGAACCTCGGGCCGCGGCACTGCGTCGTGTTCGAGGACTCCGTCGCGGGGATTGCAGCTGGCCGATCGGCCGGGTGCCTCGTAGTCGCCGTGCGGGCGGGTAATTTTGGCGGTTGGGACCAGAGCGGCGCTCACCACATCCTGGACACCCTGGAGCACGTCACGCCGACGCTGGTCGATCAGCTCGCGCGGGACTATGGTTTCGGGATGGGTTCCGAGCCGTGAAGCTACCCGAGCAGGTCACGATCTACGAGGTCGGTCCGCGCGATGGTCTGCAGAACGAGGCGCGTAACGTCCCGACGGCCGACAAGATCCGCTTCATCGACGCGCTCGTCGCGTCGGGGATCAGGTCGATCGAGATCACGAGCTTCGTGTCGCCCAAGTGGATCCCGCAGCTCGCTGATGCTGCCGAGGTCGCGCGTGGCGTCGTGCGACCGCACGGGATTCGCATGAGCGCGCTCGTGCCGAATCGCCGCGGCCTCGATACGGCGCTGGCTTCGGGGATGCGCGAGGTCGCGGTGTTCTTGTCGGCGTCCGAGACGCACAACAAGAAGAACGTGAACAAGACGATCGCCGAGACGATCACGGCGTTCGATGACGTCGTCCCGGCAGCCCGCGCGGCGAACGTCAGCGTGCGCGCCTACGTGTCGACCGTGTTCGGGTGCCCGTACGAAGGCGACGTCGATCCTGAGCGCGCGGTGCAGCTCGTCGGCCAGCTGCGCGACATGGGCGTTTATCAGGTCTCGCTCGGCGACACGATCGGCGTCGCGAACCCGCAGCAGACCGAGGACGTGATCGGCCGCGTGCTCGCGAAGCACCCGGCAGAGTCGATCGCGGTCCACTTCCACGACACGCAGGGAACGGCGCTCGCGAACTGTCTCGTCTCGCTGCAGATGGGCATCACCACGATCGACTCGTCTGCGGGCGGCCTCGGCGGTTGTCCGTACGCGCCCGGTGCGTCGGGCAACCTCGCCACCGAGGACGTCGTCGCGATGCTGCACTCGATGGGCGTCAAGACCGGCATCGATCTCGACAAGCTGACGGAAGCGTCGCGCACGGCGTCGACGTTCGTCGGTCACGAGCTGCCGTCGAAGTATCTCAAGGCGCATCTCGGCAAGCAGGCGCGCGCGCGCCGCCAGGCCGAGAAACTCGGTTCCTGATCAGATAAGGTCTCGGCCATGCCCGAGATCCTCGTCGAAGAGAAGCCGAACGGTGTCGTGTGGGTGACGCTCAACCGGCCCGAGCGCCTCAACGCGCTGTCGCGTGACGTGAACTTGCAGCTGCAGGACATCGCGAACAGCTTCGAGCAACGTGAGGACGCGCGCGCGATCGTGCTGACCGGCGCGGGCGAGAAGGCATTCTGCGCGGGCGCCGATCTCAAGGAGCGCAAGGGCGTGCCGGCCGCCGAGACGGCGCCGTACATCAATGCGATCGCGGGCGCGATCGAGAGCTGGGGCGAGATCAAGATCCCGACGCTGTGCCTGATGAACGGCTCGGCGTACGGCGGTGGTCTCGAGCTCGCGCTCGCGTGTGACTTCAGGATCCTCGTCGCAGGTGCCGAGGTCGGACTGACAGAAGTCCGGCTCGGCATCATGCCGGGGGCGGGCGGCACCGTCCGTTTGCCGCGATTGATCGGTGAGGCCAAGGCGAAGGAGCTGATCATGCTCGGCACCAAGATCCCGGCAGAGCGCGCACTCGAGATCGGGCTCGTGAGCAAGGTCGCGCCGCGCGACAGGCTCCGCGAAGCGGCGGAGCAAGTGTTGTCTGCAATCGCGCAGTGCGCACCGATGTCGATTGCGGCCGCGAAGTCCTCGATCGAGCGCGGCTACGGACGCTCGCTCACAGAAGCGCTCGAGATCGAGCGCGAGTGTTACGAGCGGACGCTGTACAGCGAAGATCGCGACGAAGGCCTCGCCGCATTCGCAGAAGGTCGCAAGCCCAACTACAAGGGCAGCTGAGCGGTGGTTCGCGACCGTGTTTTGGTCGCAATTATTTGAGCTCCAACGTATCGAGTTCGCTGCATGGGGGTTCTCACCCCGATCGGTGTGAGGCGACTCCCCCCAGGCTGCTCGAGCGTCCGGAGCACCGACGAGGGTTCGGGAGGTTGGCCCGGATCGCTCCCTGTTGGCGGCTGGCCCATCGGCTGCACATCGAAAGGCGCATGGGTGCCTTCGAAGACCTCCTCAAGCGCCAGGGCTACGTCAAGCTGGACCAGTACGGGCTGGTACTCACGCCCGACGATCGCATCCTATCCACGCGTCCTGCCGTGCTCGATGACGGGCTCGGGGGCAAGATCGTCGGCTGGGCCGATGGTGACCTGGCCGCCGCGGAGCTCGAGCACTGGGGGGCGGCAAGGAAACCTGCCGCGGCCAAGCGAGTAGCGGCGAACCCAGGTTTGCGCTCCGTGCCGCCCGCGCTTCCCGCCACGCGTGCACCGCGCGCGACACTCCCACCGCTGCCGGTCACGGTGCTTGTGGCTGTCGCAGCGCCCGTGGCTGTCGCAGCGCCCGTGGCTGCAGTAGTTGCCGCAGGGCCAGTGGTCGAGGAGGATGAGTGGGAATGGGAAATCGCAATGGCGCGGGCGCGTGCAGTGGCGGACGAGGTGCAGGCTGCAGCGGCCGCGATGTCGTTCACGTGGCCGACGACCGAGACGCTACAGCCGGCATGGAACGACGCGACGCGCGAATCGCCGGCGCCGGTCGTGATGTCGCCCGCGGCCAAGACGCTCGCGGTCGCGAAGTCGACGGTGCGCATGACGCCGCCGAGCGGAACCACGCAGCGCTCGACGGTGATTCCAGTGCCGTCCTTGCCGGTCGCGGCCAAGGGCAGCGACGTGCGCCCAGCGTTCAACCCCGGCGCACCGCCGCCCCGCCTCGCGAGCGTCGCAGCGCGCTCGCGGATGGCGCGTGGTACGGGGCCGACGGCAAAGCCGGCTGGCGAGGACACCGTCGTGACCGCAGTGCCGGCGAACGACGACCGGACCTCGCCCTATGTGATGTTGCCGAACGAGGTCAAGTCGACCGGGTTCGCGCACACCAAGCGGGTCGCCGCGAAGCACCACTAGTCATGCGCGCGTTTGCGCTGGTCGCCATGCTCGCTACCGCAACTTCGCTCGCCGCGTGCGGTGGTGGGGGCGGCGAAGTGAAGACGGCGAAGCAGCAGCCGAGCGTCGACGAGGGCAAGGCGGAGAAGGAAGCCAAGGGCCTCGTCCGCGAGATCTATCAGACCATCAGCCGGTCGAGTAACACCGACGGCCTGATGGCGCTACTCGCCGAGCCGCTCGTCGTGTTCGGACCGCGTCGGGCGGATGCGCATGCGTCGCGTTCCGATGCACTCGTCGCGATGAAGACGATCCTCGACGAGCGTGGCAAGGACAACAAGCCCTCGGTCAGCTCCGGCTCGCTCGCGGTGGTGGCATCGCCCGGCGGTCTCTCGGCGTGGGCCGTCGATGTCATCCAGGTCGAGGGCTCACCGATGGCGGTCACCGCCGTGCTGTCGAATCAGGACGACTTCTGGGTGGTCGTGGCCGCGGCACTCGCCCGCACGCCGTCGATGAAGACCGTGCGCAGCTCGCTCAAGAACGATGCCGTGGTTCCACCCGCGATGGCCGCGCCCGCGAAGGTCACCGACAAGGCGGAAGGCGCTGCGGACCGGTTCAAGAAAGGACTCGCGGATCCGAGCGTCTGGGCGGCCGATCTCGGCGCGCGCAGCGAAGCGATCGTGATCGGTCCTTCCGCCGGTGACGTCACCCGCGGCAAGAAGGAGATCGCGAAGCTCTACAAGAAGCGCGCGAAGTCGAACACGCGCTACGCGACCGCGGGCGACATCGCCGCCGCGACCACGCCCGACGGCCAGCTCGCGTGGGTCACTGTCCCGGTCGTCCAGTTCGCGGATGATGACGAACCGCTCCCCCTGCGGTTGTTCGGGATCTACGAGCGGGCAGGGAGTGGCTGGAAGCTGATCGCGCTGCAGGAGTCGCTCGCCGTCGACGAGCCCGGTGTCGGGGCGAACTTCAAGAAGATCACCCCGCCCGCGGTCAAGGCCGAGGAGGCGCCCCCGCCGCCCAAGGACGAGCCGAAGAAGAAAAAGAAGAAAAAGAAGAAGGCCGCCGACGACGAGTGATCGCCTCTCTCCCGTGCAATACTCGGCCCGGGAGATGACGATGCGTGCAGCAGCTTTGATCTTGGCTATCGTGTGTGGCGTTGGCATCGGCGAGCGGGTAGCGAGTGCACAGCCCTGGGCACAGGGCGTGAGCGACTCGAACAAGACCGCCGCGAAGGCCAAGCTGGAAGAGGGCAACACCCTCTATCTCGCCACCGACTACAAGAGCGCTCTCGGCAAGTACGAGGAGGCGCTCAAGAGCTGGAACCACCCGGCCATCCGCTTCAACGCGGTGCGCTGCCTCGTCCAGCTCGACAAGATGGTCGACGCGAGCGACTACCTCAACGAGGCGCTCAAGTTCGGCAAGGACCCGTTCACCGACGAGGTCTACCAGGAGGTGCTCGGCTACCAGAAGCTGCTCGCCAACCAGATCGGCGAGGTCGAGGTTGGCTGCACGCAGGATGGGGCGAAGCTCACGTTCGACGGCAAGCCGTTCATCGACAAGTGCCCAGGCAAGCAGAAGCGTCGCGTGTCGCCTGGTAAGCACGCGGTCGTCGCCAGCAAGGAAGGGTTTCTTACGAAGGAGATGCCGGTCATCGTGATCGGCGGCAATTTAGAGGCGGTCGACGTCAAGCTCATCCCGCTCGACAAGGCGGCCAAGGTCGTCCATCGGTGGCCGACGTGGATCCCGTGGGTCGTGTTTGGCGGCGGTCTCGCCGTCACCGGCCTCGGCGTGCTCCTCGAGGTCGACGCCCAGAACCAGATGAACCAGTACGACCAGGATGTCGCCGGCGCGTGCGCCGTCAGCGGCTGTGATCTCAACGATGGCTCGGATCTCTCAGGTCGCCTCAACGACGAGCGCAACCGCGCCGAATCGCGCGACAAGCTCGCGATCGGTGTCATCAGCGTCGGAGCCCTCAGCGCTGCCGCCGGTGGCGTGCTGCTGTTCCTCAACCGCGGCCAGACCGTGTATGAGGATCCCGTCAAGGCTGGCCAGCCGGTCGTCCGTGTCACGCCGACGCGCGATGGTGGTGGCGTCGTCTCGCTCAGCGGCCGCTTCTAACCGAACCGCTCAAGCAGAAACCGGGCGACTGGAGAGGACCTCCAGTCGCCCGGTTTCGTTTCGGAGCCACTTCCGTGGTGGTTACTTGAGATCCTTGCTGCCTGACATGCCCTTCTGATTCTTCTGCAGGCGCTCGTTCTCGGCCTTGAGCGCGATCTGCGCGGCCTCGAGCTTCCTCTTCGCGTCCTCGGCAATGCGCTTGGCGTCCTCTGCAGCCTTCTTCGCCGCCTCTGCCTTGCCGAGTGCTAGCTCGAGGCTGGCCGCCTTGGCCTGAAGCGCCTTGTTCTGCTCTTCGATCGTTCCCTTGGCAGCCGTGACCTCGAGCTCGGCCCGCTTCTTCGCCTCGGCCTCCTGCTCGGCGACACTGAGGCTCTTCTTCGCTTCGGCTTCGGCCTGTGCCTGCTTGCTCTGGGCGGTGACGACCTTTTCGAGGGCCAACTTGGCCTCGGCCTCGGCGTTCTTCGCGATCTTCTCGCCGTTGAGGGCGGCGGCTTCGTTGGCCTTCGCCTTGTCCGCGTTGACCTTCGCCTCCGCGGCGTTGTGCTCTGCCTCAGCATTGGCGGAACGGATCTGCAGCATCGCGACGAATGCACCGGCCGCGACCGTACCGAGCACGACGAACGCCGCGGTCAGCGCGAACCGTTTCATCCGCTTGCCGCGCTGGGCAAGCGACAGCACCGCATCGAGGAACGCCTTCTCGCGCGCGGGCAGCTCGCGCTTGCGCGCCAGGTACCAGCGGCGCGCTTCCTCCATCGTGTCGCCTCGCCAGAGGAGACCCTGGGTGCGGCCCTTGGCTTCCCATTGCTTCGCGGCGGCGGCGAGCTGGGCAACGAACGCGGAATCTTCCTGATCCTCGTCGAGCCAGCGCCGCAGCGTGGGCCAGCGTTCGATCAGTGACTCGTGGACGATCTCGACCGAGCCGCCACCGGCATCGCCGCGCGTCTGGACGACGAGCAGGCGCGCACCGACGAGCGCATCGAGCGTACGGCTGACTTCGACCTGATCGCCAAGCTGATACAGATCGGCGAGCTCGACGATCGGACGCGTGCGGTCGGGCGTGACGAGTCGCCTGAACAGCTTCTGCGTCAGCTTCTGC
>JAYVWH010000755.1:0-7640 GCA_043786265.1 Kofleriaceae bacterium
GCCCGGCTCGTCCACACCGACAGCATGTGGTGGTACGGCGCCCGCGAGGACGTCGGGCTCCGTGACTACTGCCCCTAGCTTGTGAGGCCGCGGCGCAACTTGTCGCGCGAGCGCCAGTCGTCGACGGCATCGCGCGGGTGCATCGGTCCGTCGAAATTCAGCTGAAACGCTGCGTCGAAGTCCGTCGTGCCCCGCGTGCGCACGAAGATCGTCTTGCGGTTGTAGGGCAGGAAGAACATCAGGAACGGGAAGAAGTTCTTCACCATCACGATGTCTGCGTGCCACGGATCGAGCCCGACCTCGCGATAGAACGATGGCCGCATCACCATCGATGGCCCCTCGGTGATCACGACGCGAACGTGATCGACGGCGAGGACGACGGTGCGACCAAAGCCCCGCCGGTCGTGCTTGCTGACCACCGTGCCGCGCACTGGAAGTGGCGGCGAGCTCGCGGGATCGAGAGTCGCGCCGATCGTGAGCGCGACGACGTCGCCCTCGGCACGCGGCCACAGCGTCTCGATCGCGTGCGGATCGCGGACCGCCGCGTAGGTCCGCATCCCCGTGCCCTCTTCGAGCAGCGTTCGCAACAGGTGCGTCGAATCGCCCGCCGCGCCGGCGGTGACCACGTCGGATGCATCCGACATCGTCACGCAGCCGAGCTTGCGCCGCCACTTCGCCGCGCGAGCGGTGGCAACGGCGTCACTCGCGGTCGCAAACGTCGGCGGCTGCTCGTGACGACGCTGCCAGCACATCTCCGCGAGCTCGTCGGCAAGCCTCTCCGCGCCCGCTGGATCATTATTCGTGACGACGAGCGTCGACCAGCCGAGCGCTGGACTGTCGTTCCACGGGTGAACCATGAGCGTCGACGCGGCCAGCGCCTCGTCGTGCTTCTCGGCTGTGCGCATGCGCTTGAACACCGGGCGCATGGGCTGCAAGAAGTCGATCGTCTTGCCGCCGCCGAGGATCATCGGCAGCGAGCGCCACGCCATCGTCGGCTTGATCTCGCCGAGCACGGTCCCGATCAAGATCGTGCCAGCCTTCTTGCCGATCTTCGCGTGATCGCGGTGCGGATTCGTCTGGTACGCGACCAGCGCGTCGACAGCATCGACCCGCGCCTGCGTGAGGTTGCCGTGCAGGTCGTGCGAGACGACGAGCGGGATGCTGCCCATCGCCTTGCGCACGCTCTCGATCAGCCGGGTCTCGGGGTCGGGGATGTTCCGCGCACCCATCGCGCCGTGGAGGCACAAGTAGACGCCGTCGAGCGGACCGGCTGCGCGCAGCCCTTCGACCAGGCGCGCTTCGAGCGTCTCGAAGCACTCGACCGACAGCGGCCCACCCGACGACGCCCATGTGGAAAGAATCGGTACAGCCTCGACCTCGGACTTGCGAGCGCGCACGGCGGCCATGAAGCCTGACAGCTCGGCGCGCTTGAAGAAACCCGCGACCTCGGGCCCATCCGTGGCTGCGCGCAGCAACTCCTCACCGAGGACGTAGTGGCTGTTCTCGAAGTCCGCGAGCACGGTGTCGACCGGCGACAGCGCGTTCGACTCCTGCATGATGCGAGCGAATGCGATGCGCTTCACGGCTGGCCTCCACCACCGGGCGCGTACATCTGCGCGATCACCTTGCGCACGTTCGCCGCGACGAGCCGGCGCACCGGCATCTTCGCCGCGAGGCCGTACATCGGCGCGGTGCCGCTCTTCGCGAAGCCCGGATTCGCGCGGACCTCGGCGACACACTCGCGCAGGTCGCGCAGATAATCGTCGACGATCTGGCCGTGGTTCGCGGTGACCGTGAGGTGAATCGATGCCGGGCGATGCTGGCGGTCCATCGTCCAGCTTCGCGCCTCCATGCGATCGGCGAGCGCGTAGATGTCGATACCGACGGCGGCATAGCTCACGATGGTCGAATCACTCTTGCCGAGCAGCACGAGCCCACTCGTCGCCTTGATGCCCTCGCGAAGGCGCTCGGACGCGTCCGCGGCCTTCGTCGCCAGCTCCTTGTAGCCATCGGCGCCAAACGACTGCAGCGTCGCCCACGCCGCAGCGATCGGACCGCCCGGCCGCGTGCCGATCATCGTAGGCGAGGCGTAGATACCGCCCGGGAAGTCGGTCGCGACGAAGATCTGGAACTTCATGTCATCGAGCGAGCGCCACACCAGGCAGCTCGCACCCTTGCCCGCGTACGCGAACTTGTGCAGATCGGCGCTGATCGAGGTCACGCCGGGAACGCGGAAGTCCCACAGCGGAACCGGCCGGCCGATCGCTTCGAGCCACGGCAGCACGAAGCCACCGACGCACGCGTCGACGTGCATCGGGATCTTGTGATCCTGTGCGAGTGCCCCAAGCTTCTCGATCGGATCGACCACGCCGTGCGGGTACTGTGGTGCCGAGGCGACCATCGCGATCGTCTTCCAGCCGATCGCCTTGCCCATCGCACGCACGTCCGCGCGGAAGTCGGGGCCGACCGGGACCTTGACGAGCTTGACGCCGAAGTAGTGCGCGGCCTTGTCGAACGCCGGGTGGATCGTCGTCGGGACAACGATCTCGGGGCGCAGGATCCACGGCTTCTTGCGACGCGCGCGATCGCGATACGCGGCGACCGCACAAAGGATCGACTCGGTGCCGCCCGACGTCACGGTGCCGACGCAGCTCGCCGGGCCGTTGAACAGCCCCGCGGCCATCTCGACGATCTCGCGCTCCATCTGCTTGAGCGATCCGAACGCCATCGGGTTGAGCAGATTCGTGCTCGCGTACTGCGCGTACGCCTTCTGGAGCAGCTGCTCGTGCGCTTCGCCCGCGTGATAGACGAGCGAGAACACGCGTCCCTTGCGCCAGTCCGTGTCGCCGGTGCTGCGGTTCTTCAGATCCTCGAGGATCTCGTCGGCCTTGCGACCCTTGTGCGGAATGGTGGCGCTCATAGCTTTGCCTCCAGCGAAAGCGTGAAGATGTTGTTCGCACCATGCCCGCGCACGTTCGAGGGCGGCAGCGTGATCGAATCGGTGATCGTCGGAATGAAGTAGTGGTAGCGGATGTAGCTGGCACCAATGCGGAACCGGCCCATCTCGTAACGCGCGCCGCTGTGGATTCCGTAGTGCGTGAACGACGGCTGGTCGAGCGTCACCGTCTTCGGAGGCGCTGGCGACTTGTCGAACTGTGCGCCCGCCATCAGCTCGAGCTTGGGCACGGCGGCGAGGTCGTGCACGCGCACGCCGCCGCTGATCTCCCACGAGTCCTCGTAATTTTTCTCGGTGTTGAGCTCGCGCAACAGGAAGATGCCGACGACGTCGGTGTGCTGGCGCTTGTATTGGCGATACAGCCAGTAGCGAAACTCGCTACCGATCTCGATGTTCGGATGCACGTCGACGTTGACGCCCGCCTGCGCCGACCACGGCAACAGCTGCGTCGTGGTCTGGTGGCCTTTGAGCACGTCGCCCGGGGTCGACGCGTCGTCGCCGTACGTGACCGTGATGGGCCCCTGGAGCTTGGCGTCGACGCGACCGAACGCCGCGGCGCCCCACGTGACCTTGGGATGCGGCTTGCCGTATGCGCCGAGGCTGAACGTCGGCGCCCACGCGTCGCCGTCGAGCACGAGCTCGGGCTTGGTGCCGGCGAGCGAGCTGATGTCGTTGCCGTCGATGATCGGGAACACGTACCGCTTGCCGTGCACCGTCATGTAGATCACGCCGGCCGTTGCGGCGAGTGCGAGCTTGTCGGAGACCTTGTAAGCGCCCGCGATGATGAACTGCGGCGCGACGACGTAGCCGTCGATCAGGTGGTAGTGCGTGACCGCATTCTTGTCGAACGCGGCGCCGGTCGCGTTGCCGACATAGAGCGCGGCGCCCGCGTAGATCCGCTTCGTGATCGGGCCACCGGCCGCGATCATGGGGATCACGCCCATCGCGCGGCTCGGTTTGACCGGCTTGTAGTAGCCGTTCGACTCGGCAGTCGTGCCGAGGAACTCGTCGCTGCGATTCCAGGGCGAGAGCTCGAACTCGGTGTTGATGATCGCGAGACCACCCGAGACATACAGGCGCCACTCGTCGGCGAGCACGAGGCCCGCCGGGTTGTGATAGAGCGCCGACAGCTCGTCCGGGCGGCCGACCATCGCCGCCATCGCCGTCCGGCGAACACCGATCTCGGGGATGCCAAAGCCACCGGCACCGGCCGTGCCTGTGAGGGCGGCCACGACCACGAGCGAGCGGTACAACGGGCGTCCCACGGTTCGTGGGTAACCCGGCGAGCTACCAGCGTCTATCGGGAATACCGGTCTGTCGGATCTTATTCGCGGCTAGCCGAGGCGCCAGCTTCGCCGCGCATGTCGGCCTGGATCACGCTCGGGGCCGGCAGGTTCGCGTCGCGGAACGCGCGTGCCATGGCGATCGGGCTGCCATAGCCCACGATCTTGGCCACCTCGGCCACGCCAGCGTCGGCCGCCGACAGCAGCAACACAGCCGTGCGCAGGCGCAGCACGAGTAACGCATCGCGGTATCCGCCGCCGATGCCAAACGCCGCCGAGATGTCCTTGGCGTCGCGGCCAACCTGGCGCATCGACATGTCGAGCACGCCCGCAAGCTGCTTGAGGGAGGTCGTGGCGCCGTACGTCTGGTACAGCGGGCGCAGCGCATCCCACAGCCGGCGGAACCGCTCCGGCTCCTCGCCGATCACGGTGGTCATCAGCGTGCTTGTCACGATGCCCGCGCTGGCCATCGCGTCCAGTGTCCGTGCGAGCGGTCCCGCGTCCCCGGCGGGGGCCGATTTGAGCAGGGCAGCGACGCCGTCCCAGCACGCGGGCGTCAAGGTGATCGGGCCTGCGCTCATGCCGATCGGTACGCGCAGGTGCTCCTTCGCAATGCGCAGCTGCGCGACGTCGACCTTCGCCCCGTCGGTGCGGAATGTCCGTGCGCCGGCACCCTTGCCGCGCCGCTCCCACTCGTCATCGCCGAGCACGAACGCATACGGCGCCGCCGCGCGCTCACCCTGGTCCGTGGTCATCGTGCCCGCGAGCAGCAGAAACAAGTGACCGACCGGCTCGGGCTTCCCGGAAGCCACAGCGGCGTAGCGCGTGTCGAACGCCAAGCCTTCACGCTCGACCAGCGTTCCGCGGATCGCACGCTCGAACAGCAGGCTCGTACGGAAACCCGCCAAGCCAAGCCTCACCTCCGTCGTCGCGACCAGCACCCACCGAGGGTAATACAGAAGCGCTATGGTCCGCTCGCATGAGCGACGATGACCTCGAATGGCGCCTCGGCGCCCGTACGCCCGGTGCCGACTACCGGATCTTCAAGACCTCGTTCGTCGAGGGAACGCACGCGCGCGCCGGAACGAAGCGGTTCTCGCTGATCGAGGCGGTCGACTGGGTCAACGTCATCGCGCTGACCCCCGCCGACGAGGTCGTGCTGATCCGCCAGTACCGGATCGGCATCGCGAAGGTCTGCCTCGAGATTCCTGGAGGCATGGTCGATCCGGGGGAGGATGCGCGGACCGCGGCCGCGCGCGAGCTCGCGGAGGAGACCGGCTACACGAGCGAGACCTGGCGTCACCTCGGCACCGTGTCGCCAAATCCCGCGATCCAGAACAACTACCTCCACAGCTATCTCGCGCTCGACGCCAAACTGACCGAGGCGCAGAAGCTCGACGGCAGCGAGGTTGTCTCCGTCCACACGCTGCCACTCGCGAAGGTCACCGAAGCGCTCCGGCGTGGCGAGGTCGAGCACGCGCTCGTGGTCACCGCGTTCGCGCACCTCGCGTTTCAGCTCGCGGATCTGCGCCGCCCTTGACGAAGTGATCTAGACTGCGGCCGCAATGCCCTCCAAGACTACCTGCCCCGTCTCGCTCACGCAGTTCACGGAGAAGGCCGAGCCGCTCAAGGTCACGATCAACGGCCAGGACATGCTCGCCGAGGTGAAGCAGTTCTCGACCGGCAGCTTTGGCTGGTACATGAACGGCAAGACCGTGATCTCGATCGACGGCAAGGCCGTGTCGGTCCAGATCGGCATGAACATGACCATCGTCGGCAGCAAAGACGCCGAACGCTAGGTCGTCATGCCCAGCACACGCATCGCTCTGGTCCTCGCAGGGCAGGTCGCGGTCGGCACCCGCGTCACGGTCGAAGGGTGGATTCGCACGCGCCGTGATTCGAAGGCCGGCCTGTCGTTCCTCGCCGTCCACGATGGCAGCTGTCACGAGCCGCTGCAGGTCGTCGCGCCCGCCGAGCTGCCAAACTATCAGTCCGACGTTCAACGGATCACGACCGGCTGCGCCGTGCGCTGCACCGGCGAGGTCGTCGCGTCGCAGGGCAAAGGTCAGTCCGTCGAGGTTCGCGCCGACAGCATCGACGTCGTCGGCTGGGTCGAGGACCCGGATCACTACCCGATGCAGCCGAAGCGGCACACGATGGAGTACCTGCGCGAGGTCGCCCACCTGCGTCCGCGCACTAATGTCATCGGGGCGGTCACGCGCGTGCGCCACACGCTCGCTCAGGCCGTGCACCGGTTCTTTCACGACAACGGCTTCTTCTGGATCCACACCCCGATCATCACGGGGTCGGATGCCGAGGGTGCCGGCCAGATGTTCAAGGTGTCGACGCTCGATCTCGCGAACGTCCCCAAGACCCCCGACGGCAAGGTCGATTTCGACAAGGACTTCTTCGGTAAAGAGACGCACCTGACCGTGTCAGGGCAGCTCAACGTCGAGACGTACTGCATGGCGCTGTCGCGCGTGTACACGTTTGGCCCGACGTTTCGCGCCGAGAACTCGAACACGCGCCGTCACCTCGCCGAGTTCTGGATGATCGAGCCCGAGATCGCGTTTGCGGATCTCGCGACCGACGCACAGCTCGCGGAAGACTTCCTCAAGTCGATCTTCAAGACGCTCTTGGAGGAGCGCAAAGACGACATGGCGTTCTTCGAGAAGTTCGTCGACAAGGACTGCATCGCGCGACTGTCGAAGATGATCGAGAGCCAGTTCGCGCGCCTCGATTACGGCGATGCGATCAAGGAGCTGGAGAAGTCGGGCCAGAAGTTCGAGTTCCCGGTGAAGTGGGGCATCGATCTCCAGAGCGAGCACGAGAAGTATTTGACCGATGTCGTCGTGAAGGGTCCCGTCGCGGTGATCAACTACCCGAAGGACATCAAGGCGTTCTACATGCGCCAGAACGACGACGGCAAGACCGTCGCCGCGATGGACGTGCTCGCGCCCGGCATCGGCGAGATCATCGGCGGTAGCCAGCGCGAGGAGCGGCTCGAAGTCCTCGATCGCCGCATCGGCGAGATGGGGCTGCACGCCAGCGACTACAACTGGTATCGCGACCTGCGCCGCTACGGCACCGTGCCGCACGCGGGCTTTGGCCTCGGCTTCGAGCGCGCGATCATCTACGCGACGGGCATCGAGAACATTCGCGACGTGATCCCGTTCCCGCGTGCGCCCCGTCAGGCCGATTTCTAGTGGCCGATTGGGTTCACGCGGCCGAGCGCGCGTACGTCGCGGTCGCCACCGGTGGTCCGCGCCCGAGCGGAATCGTCGGGGATGTGCGCGCAAAGGCAGCTGCCGGCGCGGTGGCATCGCACTACCTCGCGGTAGGCACCCCGCGCAGCCTCGCGCTCGTCGGCGGTGATGACGCCGTGCATTCGCTCGTTGCAC
>JAYVWH010000756.1:0-3564 GCA_043786265.1 Kofleriaceae bacterium
CGATAGCGATGAGGATGCACGCGCACTCGCGGCCAAGAGCCTTGCGTTCGCCGAGGCCACCGGTCGCCGCCCGCGGATCTCGCTGCTCGACTACAACGCGATCGGCGACGGTGATCAATTCATTCGGTCGACCCGGATGCCCGCATTCCGCGACGTGCTCGGCAGCGCTGGCCTCGCGACCCACCGTCGGTACTCGGGTGGCTCCGATGTGGCAGCGGCGTGCGGCCAGCTCGCCGGCGGAAGTGGTGCGGGACAGTTGTAGTACGGTCGGCGGGTGCACCCTGTTCACGACATCGAAGTCCCGGCCGACATCGCTTCGTTTGTCCCGTCGGTGATCGAGCTCCCCCGCGGTTCGCACCGGTGGCCTGCGCATGGTCGACGAGCACGGCGGGGACGACAAGATCGTCGCGGTGTGCATCGACGATCCGGCGTACGCGCACTACCAGACCGTTGAAGAGCTGCCGCCGCATATCGTGCGCGAGCTCGATCGGTTCTTCCGCGACTACAAAGTGCTCGAGGGGAAGGGCGATCAGGTCGATGTCGGCGCGATGTACGGTCGCGACGAGGCGCTCGCGGTGATCCGGACCTCGCGCGAGGCGTACGATCGCGGCGAAGGCGCGCGCTAGGCCTTCGAGCTCGGACGCTCGCTGACGCGCTTGTGCCACGCCACCAGCTGCGGGTGCGTCTCCGCCTTGAGGCGGATGTCGGAGACCTTGCCGAAATCGAGCGCGCACATCGCGGTGATGTCCGCGACGGTGAATCGATCACCCGCAATGAACGGGCGCTTCGTCATCTCGCGCTCGAGCCACTCGAGGCGCTCGGCCAGGTGCTCGCGCATCAGCTCGGCGAACTCGGCGACCTGCTTGATCCGGCCCTCCCAGAACTTGTGGGTGTTGCGGAAGATCTGGGCGATCGGCCACAGCAGCTCGAGCTCGGCGTGACGGTTCCACATCTCGATCTGCGCGCGCTCCCACGTATCGGCGCCCATCAGGTTGGGGTCGGGGTAGGTCTCCTCGATGTAGCGGCAGATCGCCATCGACTCGCGGAGGACCCGGCCGTCGGCCAGCTCGAGGACCGGCAACAGCGCGATCGGGTTCTTCTTGCGGAACTCGGGTGTCTGGTGCGCCTTGTCGGCGATCAGCACCTCGATCGTGTCATAAGCCACAGCCTTCTCCGCCAGGAACACGCGAACCCGACGCGGATTGGGGGCGCGAGGGTCGTGATAGAGCAGCATGGGCAAACTCTAGTGTAAAATGGTGCGCATGCGGACTGTGGGGATCCTGGTTCTTCTGTGCCTTGTCCTGGGCACCAGCGGCTGCAAAGCCAAGGGCGACGCCGAGGCTGCTCCCCAGGATCCCGCCGCCGTGAAAGCGCAGCAGGAGCTGGTGGCGCGACGGGACGCGCTGCTCGCCCAGAAGCAAAAGCTGCAGAGCGAGTCGTCCAAGCTCGGCGACCAGATCAAGAACGCGCAGGCCAGCGGTGGTGACACCAAGGATCTCGAGACCAAGAAGGCCGAGATCGATAACCAGATCGCTCAGCAGGACACGAACTTGAACAACACCTCGAGCGAGCTGTCGGCGCTGTCGAGCAAGCTCGATGCCGCCGGTGGGATCGCGGCGCGCGAGGCGGCGGTCGCCAAGCGCGAGGCCGACGTCGCGATTCGCGAGAAGGAAGCGTTCCAGAAGATGAAGGACGTGCTCGTCGCCGAGGGGACGAGCGCCGAGCGCTGGAAGGAAGGCTGCAACACCGGTGGCCAGCCGATGATCATCCAGCAGGTCGCGCAGCCGAAGAGTGGTAACTACTCGCGCAAGGAGGTCGACGCGCTGGTCGGCCGCGCGAAGTCCGCGATGGCGAAGAAGGGCCTGATGAGCGCGGATCTCGGCGCGCAGGCCGGCCTCGAGGGCGAGGTGACCAAGGCGCTCGCGGAGAGCGACTGGACCCGCGGCTTCATCCTCGCCAGCCAGCTGGTCCAGACCATCGATGCGATCCAGGTCAACCGCGGCTTCATCGGCGCCAAGGTCCAGCGCCTGCAGAACCGCGTGAAGAGCGCTTCGGTCGATGAGGCCACGCAGACGACCTTGACCGAGGGCCTCAAGGACGTGCTGCAGAAGTACGGCGATCAGGACTTCGCCGCGGCGAACAAGAAGATCAATCAGCTGTGGAACGTCGTGAAGTAGACCGAGCGTCGGTCTCAAACGGCATCACGCCAGGCATCGCGCCAGGCATCGCGCCAGGCATCGCGATCAACAGGGGGCGCCGCCTACCCGCCGACACTCGCCATCGGGGAACTTGTGCACCAGGTTGCCGACGATGATCGCGGTGGCGACCAGCAGCACCGTCGCACCGATGCCGACCGCGACGGGCCGGCGGTACCACGGCGGATCGACATAGGTGATCTGGTCGGTGCTGATCGGCTTGCCCTGCAGATCGTGCTGGATGATCGGGTACTGCGTCATCCCGACGGCGACTTCGGTGGTCTGGTTGTACGGAACGTCGATGAACTTGACGAAGTCCCGGTACTCCGGGTGGGTGACGCGCACGGCCTGGGTGCCGACCGGCAGCGCGATCTCGCCGGTGTTCGAGAGCGTGGTCTTGGTGCCATTGACATAGACGGTGGCCCCACCGGCATCGATCACGAAGTGGAGCGTGCCGCGATAGCGATCGGGCTCGAGCAAGCGCACCGCCGCGCCGTTGGGGCCACCGCCATCGTCCTTCGCGCCGACCTGCAGCGTGGTCGAGCGCAGATCCTTGCCACTCGCGACATCGGTGGCGCCGAGATAGACGACCTGGGACTCGCCGAGTCCGCCGACCTCGCCATCGATGACGATGGTCGCCCCGACGAGCTTGCCGAGCTCTGCGAGACACCCGGGCTCGCGCTCGCACAGCCGCAGCTGCGGCTTCTTCGCCTTCTTGATCGCATCGGCGACCTGTTCTGCCGTCACGACCTTGGTGCCGGGCAGGGTGCCGAGCGCGACCTCGATCTGGCCGGTGAGCTTCTTGGTCGCAGCCGACGTGTCCTCGGTGCCGAGCGTCGACAGCGGCGCGAGCGCGACCACGCGATCGGCGTACGCCGGGCCTGCCCACAAACCGACGAGCAAGGCGATGGTGGCGGACCTCAGCACGACGGCAACTTCCTTCCGGTATCGCCGTTGATGCAGTCGACCTTGCCGGCCTTCCAGCCGATCAGCGCGCCGAGGCTGACGGCCGCGACGCCCACCGCGACGACGAACCAGGTGCGCGTGTAGAACGGCTTGCGGTGCACGGTCTCGATGCGACCGCTGCCGATGATGTCCTTGCTCGCGAGCATCCGCACCTCGGCGCGCGCGACCTTCTGGAAGTGGACGTCGACCTCGTCATCGAACGGGTCGTAGCCGGGCGCCTGCACGCGGAGCTGGTGCTTGCCGAGGGGCAGCTTCGCGATCACACCGAGGTTCGGAAGCGGGGTCTTGCCGATCGGCTTGTCATCGAGCCGGACCTCGGCGCCGACGATATCGGTCTGCACCTGGATCGAGCCGTGGAGCTGCTGGGGGGCTAGGAGCTTGTATGCGGCGACGCGCATGCCCT
>JAYVWH010000757.1:0-3954 GCA_043786265.1 Kofleriaceae bacterium
GAGAGCGGCAGCTACGACCTGCCCGCGTACATCGACCACCTCGCACCGCGGATCGGCGATTTGTCGCTCGTCGTCTGCCTCGATTCGGGTTGCGCGAACTACGACCAGCTGTGGTCGACCACATCTTTGCGCGGCCTCGTGATCGGCACGCTCGAGGTCTCGCTGCTCACCGAAGGCGTTCACTCCGGAGATGGCACGGGTGTGGTCGCAGCGAGCGAGCGCGTGATCCGCATGCTGCTCGATCGGATCGACGACAGCCACACCGGCGTCGTCAAGCTGGCCGAGCTCGCGACCCAGATCCCGAAGCAGCGCGTGCTGCAGGCCGAGCGCACCGCGCAGGTGATCGGCGACGAGGTCTACAACAAGTTCCCGCTGCAGCCCGGCGTCGAGCCGGTCACGAAGAACAACACCGAGCTGATCCTCAACCGCACCTGGCGCCCGGGTCTCGCGATCACCGGCGCCGAAGGCTGGCCGACGATCCAGAACGCCGGCAACGTGCTGCGTCCCTCGACGAAGCTCAAGCTCTCGATCCGGATCCCGCCGCGCGTCGATCCCGACAAGGCGCAGGCCGCGGTGAAAGCCGCGCTCGAGAAGGATCCGCCCTACGGCGCGAAGGTCTCGTTCACGGGCTCGACGGCGAGTGCCGGCTGGGATGCACCCGAGATGTCTCCGTGGCTCGACAAGGCGCTGTCGGACGCATCGCAGCGGCATTTCGGAAAGCCGTCGATGTACATGGGCGAAGGCGGCACGATCCCATTCATGTACATGCTCGGCGAGAAGTTCCCGAAGGCGCAGTTTTGCATCACCGGCGTCCTTGGCCCCGGATCGAACGCACATGGCCCGAACGAGTTCTTGCACATCCCGACCGCGAAGAAGCTCACGCTGTGCGTCGCGGAAGTGCTCGTCGAGCACGCCAAGCAGTAGCGCTCACGGGCTGCACGTCATCGTGTTCTCCACAATCGACCGCGCACCGTGCGTGGTCGCAACCGGTCACCGCGCAGTCGCCGGGCGCGCACGTGATGTCGCAGTGCGAAGCGGCCGCGCAATCGACATAGCAAGTGGCGGCCGCGCTGCAGTCGACCTCGCACAGCTCGCCCGGCGAGCACACCCGGTAGAAGTCACTCCCCGGTTCAGCGCGTACCGCTGGATCGGGCATGGCCCCGAACACGACAGCATCGTCAGCGTCGTCGACCGGGTCGAAGTTCATCCGACACGCCGCCAGCAAAACGAGTACGAGGGTTCGGGGCATGGTTCACCAATACAGGCGTAGCGGCGCAGGGCCGACCTCAGGCCGACATCACAGCGAGTCAGTGAGTCCGGGTGACCGAGTTGCCGCTGCCGTTCGTAGCGACCGTCGGACGGTGGCCAGACTTCGCGTGCGTCCAGCGCACGCTGTTCTTGTCGCCGTTGATCAGGATCGTCTCGACCTCGGCCGCCTTGATCGTGTTGCCGTCGCCGTTGACCGATAGCTGATCGACGTCGTCGACCGTGAGGCGAACGTCGCTACCTTCGATGTTGATCTGCGTGCACGCGCCGGTGATCACGTAGGTGCCGCCGTTGTGGAGAATGTTGACGACCGGGTCCTCGCCGCAGTCGTAGGTCGCGCCAGGACCGCTGGCGAAGTCCTTGTCGGCAAGAGCGATGGACGGGGTGAGCGCGAGGATCAGAGCGGCAAGTTTCAGCATCGGGATCTCCAGGGGGTGGTGTTGCGTGATGACGTACCAGTCATACGCGACCCGCCTCGGATCCCCGATATCAGCCCGATATCAGCCCGCGCCTGACCGTGAGTTTGTCGCCTTGATGTACGCCTGCTGCACCGCGACGGCGGGCAGGCGTGCTTGCATCTCGTCGGTTCGCCCGCGTACATGTCGCCCGAGCAGATTGACCAAGCCGGTCGACACCAGGACCGAGAAGCCCGCCGCGACCGACTTCGGGGCCAGTCGCATCTGATCACGTGCGCATCGAAGCTGGCTCAGCCCCTTCCACGAAAGTACTCATTTCCCTATAGTCCGCCGTAACATGGCGACGCACCTGCCTGTAATTGGCGGTCACGCGGAAGGGTTCGGCAAGACGTACCGAACCGATGGCTGGTGGAAAGGCCCCGCACTAACTTTCTTCGTCTTCTCGACCTTCGTCGTCTACACGACGTGGGCGGCCCTACAGGGCAAGTACTACTACTCCGAGCCGTACCTCTCTCCGTTCTACTCGCCCACCCTGTTCAACGACCCGACGGTCGTTGGCGCGTCGCCCCACAGCTGGTTTGGCGCGTTCCCGGGCTTCTTGCCGACGTGGATCCCGGGCGTGCTGTCGCCCGCGGTCTACGTCCTCGTGTTCCCGGGCTCGTTCCGCTTCACCTGTTACTACTACCGCAAGGCGTACTACCGATCGTTCGCTGGCTCGCCGCCGGGCTGCGCCGTCGGACCGCTCGCCGCCAAGCGCAAGTACCGCGGCGAGACCGCGCTGCTGCTGTTCCAGAACCTGCACCGGTTCGCGATGTACTTCGCGCTGATCTTCATCGTGCTGCTCGGCAAGGACGCGCTCGAAGCATTCTTCAAGAACGGCAAGTTTGGCATCGGTGTCGGCTCGCTGATCCTGACGATGAACGTCGTGCTCATCGCGAGCTACACGTTTGGCTGTCACTCGTTCCGTCACCTGATCGGTGGCCGCAAGGACTGCATGTCCAACTGCGGCAAGCCGACGGCATCGCTCGGCACCTGGAAGAAAGCGACCTGGTTCAACGAGCGCCACATGCAGTTCGCCTGGGCGAGCCTGCTGTGGGTCATGGTCACCGACGTTTACGTTCGCCTGTGCTCGATGGGCGTCATCCACGATCTCAACACCTGGTAGTGCTATGCCCCTCGACGCATCCGAAATTCAAACGATCGAGCACGATGTCCTCGTGATCGGCGCAGGTGGCGCAGGCCTCCGCGCCGCCATCGAGTGCAGTGCGCAGAAACTGTCGACCGGTGTCATCAGCAAGAGCCTGCTCGGTAAGGCTCACACCGTCATGGCCGAAGGCGGCATGGCGGCGGCGATGGGCAACGTCGACCCGCGCGACAACTGGAAGATCCACTTCCGCGACACGATGCGCGGCGGCAAGTTCCTCAACGTGTGGCGCATGGCCGAGCTCCACGCCAAGCAGGCGCCCGAGCGCGTGCGCGAGCTCGAGGAGTGGGGCGCGGTGTTCGACCGCACCAAGGACGGCCTGATCAGCCAGCGTAACTTCGGCGGCCACCGATATCCGCGGCTCGCCCACGTCGGTGATCGCACCGGCCTCGAGCTGATCCGCTCGCTGCAAGATCACGGCATCCATCAGGGCATCGACTTCCACATGGAGTGCACGGCCCTCGAGCTGCTCAAGGACGGCGAGCGGATCTCCGGCGTGCTCGGCTACTGGCGCGAGACCGGTCGATTCGTCGTGTTCAAGTGCAAGGCCGTGATCCTCTGCACCGGTGGCGGCGGCAAGGCGTGGAAGGTCACGAGCAACTCGTGGGAGTACACGGGCGACGGGCTCGCGATGGCCTACGAGGCCGGCGCCGAGCTGATGGACATGGAGTTCACCCAGTTCCATCCGACCGGCATGGTGTGGCCGCCGAGCGTTCGCGGGACCCTCGTGACCGAGGGCGTGCGTGGCGACGGTGGCATCCTCAAGAACAAGGCGGGCGACCGCTTCATGTTCAAGTACATCCCGGCGAAGTTCGCGGCCGAGACCGCGGACACCGTCGAGGAAGCCAACAAGTGGCTCGACGGCGACAAGGCTGCGCGCCGGCCGCCCGAGCTCTTGACGCGCGACGAGGTCGCTCGCTCGATCAACGCCGAGGTCAAGGCGGGCCGCGGCTCGCCGCACGGTGGCGTGTTCCTCGACATCGCGTCGCGGCGCCCCGCGGACTTCATCAAGCGCAAGCTGCCGTCGATGTATCACCAGTTCAAGGAGCTGGCGGAGGTCGACATCAC
>JAYVWH010000758.1:0-2749 GCA_043786265.1 Kofleriaceae bacterium
GGCGTGCCCTTGATGGTCCCGCCGGCGTCGTTGAGCGTGAAGCCGTGGTCGACGAGGAATGCGTCGAGCGACTGCAGATCGGGGAACGTGGTCAGCCCGTTGACCGAGACGGTGAAGTGATTGACGCGGAAGCCGAAGGCCGCGACCCACGCCGCGTACTCGCTCTCCGCGAGCAGCGCCTCGTACTCTGCTTGCCGCACGGTCCACGGCCGGCCAGCCCACGGCAGGTCGGCGCGCTCGCCAAAGCCCGGTGGCAGCTGGCTCACGAGATGCGCGATCGTCTGTTGCGCGGCCGCCGACAGCTCGGCGACGCGGAGCTCGCTGATGAAGACTTTCGGTAGCGCCGGATCGGAGTGGCGCCAGAAGCGTGCGTCGAGCTTCTTGTCGGTGAACTTGTAGTGGTCTGGCTGTTCCTGCCAGCCGACCGACTCGAACGGACGCGCGAGCGCAGCGATGCCGATGCCGGGGAGCCCAAACGTCCGCAGCGCGACATGATCGTTGCGCACGAGCTCGCCTCGCTCGCCGAGCAGCTGGTGGATGCGCTCGGCCTGTGGAGTGGTCGCGACGTAGTCACGCCACAGCGCGGTCAGCAGCTCGTTGATACGAGGGTCGACCGTCACGTTACGGCAACGAGATCGGGACCGCGCACTGCGTCTTCGGCTTCTTCGAGTGCGGCAGCGGTGCATTCTTCACCGCCTCCTCGAGGCACTTCGCTGTCTCGCTATTCGCGAGCGAGCCCTCGACATGGCTGCCGGTGACCACGCCATCGGGGCCGATCTGCAGCTTGAGCTTGCCGGTGCCGTTCTCCTGGAACCGCGCGTAGCAATCGGCCTTCGCCTTCTCGAGCGTGGGCCGCAGGGCTTCTTTGATCATCGCGGGTGTCAGCTCGTCGACCTCGACGCCGACCGCCGGGATGCCCGCGCAGGCGCGCTTGTCGATCTCTCCGGGGCTCGCCTTTGGTTTGGATACGACCACGCTGCCGTCGCACGGCGAGTAGACGCGGTACGCGACCACTTCGAACGCGATGCCCTGGCGGTTGCTGTCGGTCCACACCGGGCTCGCGGGAACGCGGAGCACGAACTGAACCTTCGCGTTGGCGACCGAGGCGGCGTACTTCTTCGCGGTTGCCTCGTCGGCAAACGTTCGCGCGCTCTCGGAGAGCGTCGCACCGACCTGCCGGCCACTGGCGAACCGCGGCGGCTGGTTGGCCTCGCGCGTGCCGGCGACAAACCAGCTCTTGCCGTCGACGTCGATCGCCGCGCACCGAATGCATGCGGTCAGGACGATCGGCGCGGACTTCTTCGCCGCGCTCCACGCGCCTACCGAGAATGCTGCCTTGTCAGCATCGACCAGGAGCGTCCCGCCTTTGACCTCCGTTGCCCGCGTATCGCGGATGCGACGGCACTGGCGCTGCTGTGTATCGGAGCCACTGTCGCATTTCGCGGTCAGCGCCCACACCACATCGTCGATGCGCTTGACTGGCAACGCGCTCGACGCGGCTGCATCGAACGTGTCCTCTGCGAACGCGGGTGCGCTCATGCCGACGAGCGCCAGGATCGCAAGCCCCAGCTTTGCTGGGGCGATCGAAATGATGCCGCGCATCACGTAAGCTTGTGCGTGAGGTACGCCTTGAGGCGCAGCTCGGCATCGACGGGGTCGTTGACGATGATCGGCACCGACTTCTCGAGCTCTTCCTCGAGAGCGACGTAGAACGACGTGCGCTCCTTCGGATTCTCGATCAGGACGGACACCGTCGTGCCGCGGACCTTGAGGTCACCGAGCTTGGCGCAATACGACTTCAGCTTGTCGTAGAGCGGGCCGCCCAGGAACTCCTGGATCTTCTCCGCCTGGTTCGCCATGCGCTCGAGCGAAGCTTCCGTGGCCGCACCGAGTGTACCGAGCGAGTAATCCGACGACAGGCCCGCGCATACGCGCAGCACCATCACGTCGTCGATCACTCCGATCCCCTCGTTCCAGTCGGGGATCAGGTCCATCTTGCTGACCATGTAACAAAGCGCGCCGCCCGCAAGCCTGCGCGCCTTCTCGTCCGCTTTGTCCGACTCGAGCAGCGTCTTGTACGCGTCGATGTCCTGGCGAATGGTCTCCGCCCAGCTCTTGAAGACGTCGATGTGTGCCACGGCAGCCCTCCTGGGCGGACCGTACCGCCATCGGCAGGCGCGTCGCAATCCAGTGTACGATCCATCGCATGCGGTTCTTGCTCGTTGCCGTGGTCCTGGCCGGGTGCAGCGGCGAGACGCCGTCCCAGATCGATGCCAACCCGGCGGGGCCAAAGTGCTCGATGGAGGTCTACGACCTGTGTCTCGAGGAGCACGACTGCACGAGCGTGATCTGCCAGAACTTCGCGACGGCGGGATTCCAGGTCTGCACCGTCGCGTGCGACGCGAACAACCCCTGCCCGGCCGACAAGTCCGGCGCGGCGGGCACGTGCGAGAGCGGCGTGTGCAAGCCGAGCGCGCCGAACATGTGCCACCTCTGACCCTGCTAGTTGGCCATCAGGTCTTGGATCAGCTTCGTCGGCTCGCCGGCCTTGATCATGACGTTCATGGTCTTCTTGATGCCGGCGTCATGATTCACAAACGTGATCTTGTGATGGCCGGCGGCGAGATCGATCGCACGCTGCGGCGTCGTCAGGCCGGTCGTCTTGCCGTCGATCAGGATCTCGCACGGCGGCTTGCTCGAGACCATCAGTGTCCCGTTGCCGGTTGCCGCGGCCTCTTCGGCCTTCGGT
>JAYVWH010000759.1:0-2219 GCA_043786265.1 Kofleriaceae bacterium
CGCTGCTGCTCGTCCGCCCGCACGACCACCGCTCGACGCTGACCGCACGCGGCACAGCCGGCGTAGTCCTCGTCGTGCAATGCGGCAACCACGCGCCCGGAGAGTGCGAGTCCGGTGACAAGCTGATGCTCGAGTTCGGTGCAACGCCCCCCAGTGGCTACGTCGCCCTACTCGCCCGCGCGCCAGATGGTGACGTGATCTGGTACGCGCCCGCGGTCGATGGAGCGAGCATGCCGTTGAATGCCGTGGGTGGCGTACTCGACACTGCGATCGTGCTCGACCGTTACCGCCCCGGCAGCTACGAGCTCTACGCCGTGATCTCCGACGTGCCGCTCTCCCGCACCGAGATCCGCGCGTTCGCGCAGGGCGATCGACTGGTCGCACCACCGGGCGTCCGGATCGAGACACGTGCCTTCACGGTCAGGGAGACGCCATGAGAACGCTGCTCGTAGTCCTGTGCCTCGCGTGGCTCGGCGGAGCCGCGCACGCCCGCACGGTCAGCTACGCGGTCGTGATCGGTAACAACGCGCCGCCCGCGGACAGCCAGCTGCCGCGGTTGCGCTACGCCGATGATGACGCCGTCCGCTACTACGACCTGCTGTCGCAGTTCGCACGCACGACGCTGCTCTCGACACTCGATGACGAGACGCAGAAGCGCCACGTGAAGGTCGCGGCGCTCGCTCGCGTTCCCTCGCTCGACACGCTGCGCCAGGTGTTCGGCGCGCTCGGCAACGACATGCGACTGGATCGCGAAGCCGGCAACGATCCGGTGCTCTACCTCGTGTTCTCGGGCCACGGTGCGATCGCCGGCAGCGGCGAAGCTTTCCTGGTCCTCACCGACGGTCCACTCACGCAGCGCATCCTGTTCGACGAGCTGATTGGCTCGCTGCCGACCCCTCGCACGCACGTGATCATCGACGCGTGTCACGCGGCCGGCGTGGTCGGCGTTCGCGGCGGCTCGTTCTTCGACAAGGAGAGCGATGGCAAGACAGCCGCCGTCACCGACTCCGAAGCGATCGCGATCACACGCGACAAGGTCCTCGAGCGCTACCCAAACGTCGGCGTGATCACTGCGACCACTCTCGGCAGCGAAACCCATGAATGGTCCGACATCGAGGCGGGCGTGTTCTCGTACGAGGTACTGTCGGGCCTCGCGGGTCCTGCGGACGTTAACGGCGACCACAACATCGAGTACAGCGAGCTCCAGGCATTCGTCGCGAACGCGAATCGCTCGATCTCTAATCCGCGCGCGGTGCCGATGATGGTGTCGGAGCCACCCCATGCCGACCGCCGCTCGCCGATCGTCCGGCTCGGCGACCTGCGCCAGTCGTACCTGCTGCGCGGCAAGGTCGGTGAGTGGGGACACTTCTCGATCGCGCTCGAGGATGGCCAGCGCCTGCTCGATGCGAACATGTCGAACGAGCGCGAGGTCACCGTCGCGCTGCCGGTCGGCGCCAGTGTGTTCGTGCGCACGCCCAAGGGCGAGGCAAAGGTCACCAGCCGCGGCAAGGCCGTCGCCGTTGGTGATCTCGTGCTCGCGCAGACGACCGTGGCCGCGCGTGGCGGTATCGATGCGGACTACCGCGACAATCTGTTCGCGTCGGCGTACGGACCGACGTACTACCGCGGCTTCGCGGACAGCCACGGCAGCGTGCCGGTCGACTTCACGATTAATTTGCAAGTCTCCGGTGAGCTACAGCCCGAACGGCCCGTGGACGATCGCGATGCCGGCCGATGGCGACGGCGCGGTGGCTACGTGCTCGCCGGAACCACCGTGATATTCACCGCGGTCGCGGTGGTCGCCGGCCTAGCCGCCCTCGACGCGCGACGCGGGTTCAATTCCGCACGCACGCAGGATGAGGCACGGGGGGATGCAGCGAACTACCGTGAGACGGCGACGGCATTCTGGACGTTCACGGCCCTGTCCGCGGTCTCCGGCCTCGGCAGCCGGCACCTGTTCAAGAGCGCGCGCCACATGCGCCTCACGCCAATGCCGACCGCGGGTGGCCCGCCCGGCCTTTCGCTCAGTGGAGACCTATGATCATGCGCGCCTCGCTCGTCATCGCAATGCTCGCCGTCGCGAGTGCCTGCTCCCTCGACGTCGCGTCCAAGCCCGAGTGCCTTGTCGACGACGACTGCTATCGCGGGCACTGCGTCGTGCAAGCGTGCGTCCGTAACGGTGCGCCGGTTGCACAACCGGACGTGTTCTACGTCTACGC
>JAYVWH010000760.1:0-17705 GCA_043786265.1 Kofleriaceae bacterium
CTTTCACGATCCTCTTGAGTCGACGATTCAGAAGCTCGCAGCGCTCTGCGTGCGGCAGTTCGCCGGCGACGTTCGAGTTCTGCGCAGCTTCGGATCTCACTCCTGACGCGGCAGCACGAATTTGCTCATCTTGATCTCGACGGACCACTTCGAACCGACCATCGCGCAACATGACACGCACCCCCGTCTGAATGTCTTCGACTCATAGCACGTGAAAATTCGGAGCTACCCACTGCGCTCTGCGCGAGTTGAGTGGTGCCGAGCTGATCAAAATTGGTTTTGCGGTTGATGCGCTCGGAGATCGAAGCTGATCGCGTTGTCGAGTGTGTTACGGAGCGATCGCAAATCCTCGTCGAGATCACGCACTGAATCGGTCAAGCAAAAAGATGCCGCGCGATGACTTTCATGTCGTTTTTTTGGATCGATGATCGTGCAACGCGCAGTCCAGAGATCCAGTTTCGTCGACATCGGCGTGGTGAACGAGCCAGCGCGATGAAAGTGACGGACGTGTCACGTTCACCGGCCTCGACGCCTGCCGTTCGCGGAGGACTCTCGACCAGCGGCATCTACAACTGCGAGACAGCACCGCGCGTGCGTGCTCGTTCGCGATCGACGGCGAGCGGGGTGCTCGGCCCACGTGGGCGCGATCGTAAAGATTGAGGAGCCCTGCGCCCGCGGGAGAACGAACTGTCGGAGTGAAAGAGAGGGACGTGGACCAGACCTCGTTGAA
This sequence comes from Kofleriaceae bacterium, assembly GCA_043786265.1. Classification (GTDB taxonomy): domain Bacteria; phylum Myxococcota_A; class Polyangia; order Haliangiales; family Haliangiaceae; genus JABFXX01. The sequence continues at coordinate 731 of JAYVWH010000760.1, forward strand.
CGTCAGCCGTTGCGGCCGAGCTGCGATTGGTGCGCGACCGCGGCCCACTCGATGCGCTGCGGGCTCGCGAGGCCCAGCGTCACGATTGCCGTCGCGAGCTGGACCTTCATCGAGCGCTGATAGGCCTGCGCCGCACGCAGGCGCTCGCGCGTGAGGATGCCGGTGGAGACCAGGTAATCGCCGAAGCCGGGTCGCTCGGGGATCGGTCCACGCGCGTGCTGCGCGGGAGAGGACAGCGATGATGGCGACGGCGACGACAGCGGGCGGCGCACGGGCTGAGCACCTTGCAGCGTTGGTTGCTCCGCTTCGCTCGGATGCGATGGTGCACGTGGGGCTGCGCGAAGGTGGAGGGGCGCCTGCTCTACGTGCCGCTCGGACCCACGCGCGAACGATGCGGGCTCGCTCGGCGCGCGGCGCGGCGCGGGCTCGCTCGGGACGCGGGTGGGCTGCGCGACGGCGCCGTGGCGCGGAACGCGATTGGTGACCTCCTCGGCGTCGTGCGTATGCGATTCGGCCGGGTACGCCTGGAACACGCCCGCATGGCGCGGGTACGCCATCAGGGGAAGCTGTACGGGTTCCGGACGGTATGGCTCGAGGACCGGTGAGGAGCCGGTCGCGAACCGGAGCTCGGGCGGCGCGGGCAGCGCTTCGATGTCGCGGTCGGTCTGGCGGACGGTTGCGGCGCGCGGTGCGGGACGCTGCCCCGTGAACCGCGCGGTCGGGCGCTCGTCATCAGGCGATGAGGTTCCCTTCGCGACGCGCGGTTTGTGTGCGACCGCCGCGGGTCCTGCCGTGCACTGGACGATGGCGAGCCAGGTCTCGGCTTCGCGGTCGGCCGGATCGAGGCGCAGGGCCTCTGCGAAAAAGATGGATGCCGAATCGTTCTCGTTGCGGCGCGCGGCGAGCTCACCTAGCAAGCAGTAGGCGCGGCTGTTCTGCGGATCGAGACGGATGATGTCGCGCAGGTCGGCCTGGGCCTCGAGATCGCGGCGCAACGCCATGTGAGCCCGCGCGCGAACGAGGAGCAGCGGCACGCAATCTGGCTCCCCTTCGAGGGCGTCGGTGATCAGCGCGACGACGCCGGGGTAATGACGAGCCTCGAGCAGCTCACTCGCCGTTGCCATCACAGCGCGGTTCACGCTCCCGATAACAGCAAGCGATGGGCCACGCCCCGACGCGCGCATGTGCGCGACACCACATGGGTTACCTCCGATCTCGGCGGAGGGTGGGGACCCCAGCGGGATGGGGCCTGGGAGCCCCCACCCGGGCGCGGCGAGAGCGGCAAGGGGCGCGGTGAGATCGACGAGGCCGGGGCGCGGACTACCTGGAAACCGAGCGGTTGCGCCTGCATACTTCACTCGTGCGGCGCATCGCGATTGCCCTCTCGATCCTGGTCGGCGCAGCGAGCGTCGAGCAGGCCCACGCGGAGGTCATCGACATGCCACCCCAGCAGGCGCCCGACCCCGATCGCGGCAACTTCTGGCGCGAGATGCTGTGGCCGCACAAGGACGAGGTGGATTTGATCCTCGTCAAGGCGCGCCAGGCGATCGCCAATGCCGACCTCGGCTTGTATGCCGACTACGATCCGACGGGGACGGAGCGGGTGCGGTTCTTTCGCGAGACGTACGGCCCCCTCAAGCACGCGCGGACCTTGGCGCCCGACAACATCGAAGTGCTGCGCTTGCTCGGCCAGGTCGCCGACGAGCACGGCAAGACGCGCGAGGCGATCGAGGCGCTCCAAGCCGCGCTCGATCTCGTCGGCCCCGAAAAGGCGGGACCCGACATCACCGGCCGCCTTGGCATCATCTACCTGCGCCTCGGCAAGATGGACGACGCGATCCGCTACTTGCGCACCGCGCAGGGACCGATTGTTCCCGGCCAACCGTTGACGGCGCACGTGCTCGTCCACCTCGCGACCGCACTCGCCGCACGCGGACAGATGAGCGAAGCGATCGACGTGTTGTCAAACGCCGTGCCGGCGAACTTGCAGTACTACGCGAACGAAGTCGCGCTCGTCAGCTTCGCACTCGCCGTGCAGTACGATCGCGACGAGCAGCGCGGTGCTGCATTCGATATCCTCGACCACATGCAGACGACACTGCAGGGCCAGATCGCGAGCATCGGGCTACCCGCACTCGCGACGATGCGGTTCGCACCGGCCGAGGATCGCCACTACTACTACGGCCTGCTCTACGAAGCCGCCGGTCACCTGTCGGAGTCGCGCGCCGAGTTCGCGCTGTATGCCGCCGCCGGCAACCTGCCCTACCGTCGCCGCGCCCTCGAGCACGTCGCGGGGATCGACGCGCTTCGCAAGAATCCTCCACCCGACGCAGCACCAACTGCGGGCGTCGTCGTGCCCGGCGCGTATCCACCGCCGGTGCGACGGAGGCGACACCCGTGAAGCGGGCACCAATCATCGCGGCGTTGATCGCCGGCTCGCTCGCGGGTGCGCCGATCGTACGCGCGAATGTCTGGGACGACGCGGTCAAGTCCGGCGCGCCCGACCCCGCGCAGGACAAGTACGACTCGGAGCTGCGGCAGGGCGACGAGCACGCTGCACTCGCGAACGCGCAAGGCATTACGATCAAGCAGGTAAAGAGCCAGGTCCAGGCTGCGATCGATTCGTATCGCGCCGCCACGATCGCGAAGCCGACCGAGGCGGAGCCGTGGTTCCGCCTGGGCCGGATGCTGTACTCGTTCTACTTCGAGTGCGGCGACACGACGAACATGATCGACCGCTCACCGCTGTGCGACCCGCGCATGTTCAATCGCGCACGCGCCCTCGACGTGATCACCGCGTGGGACAGGTTCGAGATGCTCGCGCCGCTCGATCCACGGCTCAGCGTCACCGCGGGCGATCAGGAGATCTTGTTCCGCCGCGCGATCCTGCACACGAAGCTCGCGACGAAGGCGGACCTCGCCGCGGCTGCACTTGATTACGAGAAGATCCTCGCGCGCACCGATTCCGTCGACGGCGTTGGCGAGAGCGTCGTCGGAAACCTCGCCGAGACGTACATGATGCTCGGCCGGCTCGAGGACTCGATCGAGATGTACAAGCTCGCGCTGCGCGGCGCCGCCACCACGTCGACCTGGTACGGCTTCGCAGTCGCACTCGACCGCGACGAGCGCACCGACCAGGCGCTGGAAGTCATCGCATCGCTCGGCCGCGAGCAGCGCGACACGTTTCACGCCCAGGTGATCCAGCAGGTCACGTTCTTCGTCCCCGAGGGCGAGAAGTTCTACTACTTCGCGCTCGTCGACGAAGCACTCGGCCTCGAGGACGAGGCGATCACGTACTGGCGCCAGTACATCGCCTCCGGCGCGCATCCGCAATATCAACCGCGAGCGCGTGCTCACCTCGACGCCCTCGTCCGCAAGAAGCGCGGCAGGTCGATCCTGCCGTTCGAGCCGCCCTGGCGGGGCATCCTGCGATGAAGCACGCAGCGTGGTTCGCCGCGCTCGTCGCTGTCATCGCCCTGCCCGCCACCGCGCTCGCGCAATCGAGGCGGTATCCCCCGGAGCCGCCCGACAAGGACACCGAGCTCGAGCAGCACTCCGATCTGTGGGAGAGCGCGCTCGACCCTGATCTGCAGCCGTACGCCGATCTCCTCAAATCGGCCGAGGGACACCTCCTCCGCAACACCGCCGATGACACCAAGCTCGCGATCGCAGATCTGAGCAGCGCGATCGCCAAGCTGCCAAACGAACCGCGCGCGTACCTCGTCCGAGGCCGCATCTATCTATCGCAGCGCAACTGGGCCGACTGCGCCAACGACCTCGGTGCAGGCGACGATCACACCAAGGACGCCGAGGCTATCGTCCGCACGCGGACTCGGCTCGATCTCGGCGTGTGCGAGGCCCGCGCCGGTCGATTCGCCGACGCCGAACGGACACTCGTGCGCGCCGCCGCCAACGCCCCCGCCTACCGCGGCGAGCTCGGGCTTCGCCTCGGCGAGGTCCGCATCGCCCTCGGCAAGCTCGACGAAGCGATCGACGCACTGACCGCCGCACTCGAAGCCAACGACATCCAGCACCAGCTCACGCGATGGCTGCTCACCACGGCGTACGACCGCGCCCGCCGGCCGACCGACGCATCGGAGCAGGCCGATCTAGCGCGCAAGATGGATCCGATGCGCACGTACATCGAGGCGCCGCTGCTGCCGCACCTGGGCGTAGGCGACCAGCAGTACTTGCTCGGCGTCGCCTTCCGATATGCCACGCCCAAGCCCGAGTACGCCCTGATCTACTTCCGCCAGTTCGTGAAGCTCGCACCCGACAGCCCGTGGCGCCGGCGCGCCGAGGAGCACATTCGCGAGCTATCGAACACGAAGTTCCCCGCGAAGGAGACGATCACGACGGGGGGGCCCGCGACGACCACGATCGACGAGATGCGCGTCGCACTCGACAAGTCGATGAAGCCGCTCCGCCAGTGTCTCGCCACGCTGCCGACCATGGCGTTCCAGGTAGTGATCACGCGTGTCGGTCCCCGGACCCCGGACCAGGGCCGCGACCGGCCGATCTATCGCGTGCCGCCACCGAGCATCAAGGTTGCGCAGATCCTCTCCGTCGGTGACCGCCCGACCGACCTCGACACGATGAAGGCAGCCGACTGCATCGAGAAGGAAGTGAACAAGGTCAAGATGCCGACGCCCAAGCAGCGCGACACTTACTACACGATGAGCTTCCTCGTGGTAGCGCCGTAGCGACGCGGCTTACTTGAGGAATGCGACGGTGATGCCGTCGCCACCCTCGCCCTGCTCGCCCGGACGGAACTTGTCTACCCCCTTGTGCGTCGCGAGGTGCGCGCGGACCGCGGCCCGCAACGCACCCGTCCCGTGACCGTGCACGACAAACACGGTGTCGCGGCTCGCCATCAGCGACTCGTCGAGGAAGCGATCGACATTCGAGATCGCCTCGTCGACCCGCTGACCACGCACGTCGATCGTCGAGTCGATCGTGCGCGCCGTCGCACGCCCACCCGCCGGCACACCATCGACGAGCACGACCGAGGGCCCCTGCGGCTTGCCGTCGCTATCGATCTCCGCCTGCTGGCGATCGCGCTCGGCGCGGCGCGCATGACGGTGCGAATCGATCAGCACCCCGGCGACAGGAACGACGGCACGCATCTGCCCCAGCCGGACTTCAACCTTGCCATCGACCGGTGCGGACACGACCTCGCACCGCCCGAGCGACTGGACGATCACGGGTGTCCCCGGAACGAGCGACTCCAGCGTGGCGGGCGTGCCCGGCGGCAGGTTGCGACGTGGCTCGTTCTGCGCGACAGCCGCGGCCGGCGCGACAAGTTTGCGCGTGATCTCGCGAACGTCGTCGGACGTTGCAAGCGCGGCCTTCGCCCGCAGCTCCTTGCGGACCTCGTCGATCTCGCGCCGCGCCGTGCGCAGAGCGGAAATCGCCTCGGCGTGTGCTGCGCGCTTCTCCTTGTCGAACCGCGCCTGCGCCTTCTCGCGGTACAGTCGCATCGCCGCGCGATCCGATTCAGCGGCCTCGAGCTCGGCCAGCAACGCAGCACGCTCGTCCTCGATGCGACGGCGCTGATCGGCGACGGATGCCAGCAGCTCCTCGACGCGCGCACCCGCGGCACCGAGCAGCTCACGCGCACGCTCGACCACCGGCCCGGTGATGCCCATACGCTTGGCGACCGCGAGCGCACCCGAGGAGCCAGGCGCTCCCAGGTGAAGCTTGAACGTGGGCTCGAGCCGCTCGAGATCGAAGCCAACCGACGCGTTTGCGAACTTCGGATCACCGGCGCCGAGCGCCTTGAGCCGCTCGTAGTGCGTGGTGACGATGCATGTGACGCCCTTGTCCGCGATTGCCTCGAGCACGGCCTGCGCGAGCGCGGCCCCCTGATCGGGGTCGGTACCGACGGCGATCTCGTCGATCAAGACGAGCATGCCTGGCGCCGCGTGGATCAGCAGCTCGCGCAGGTTGACCATATGACCGGAGAACGTCGACAGGTCCATCTCGAGGTTCTGCGCGTCACCGATGTCGGTCACGATCTGCGTGAACCAGCCGATCGCGCTGCCGGACTCGGCGGTGAGGTGCAGGCCCGCGCGCGCCATCAACGCGGCAAGCCCGACCGTCTTGAGCGCCACCGTCTTGCCGCCTGCGTTGGGGCCTGACACCAGCAGCGTCTGTCCGGCCGCCAGCGCGACGTCGTTGGCGACGCAGCGACGATCGGCGAGCAACATCAGCGGATGCCGTGCGTGTAGCAGCGCGATGCGCGGGTTCTCGTCGAGGATCGGCTCCGCGGACACCGTGTCCTCCGCCATGATCGCAGCCGCGGCGATCACGTCGAGCGTCTCGGCGATCGCGAGGGACTGCGCGAAGCCATCAGCCTCCTCGGCTACCCAGCCCGAGAACTGCGTGAGGATTCGCCGCTCCTCGTCGGCTACATCGGCCTCCGCGAGCTTTAGCCGGTTGTTGAGCTCGACGATCTCCTCTGGCTCGATGAACAGCGTCGCCGCGGTCTGCGACGTCCCGTGCACGATGCCGCGCACGAAGCCCTTGCCGTCGGTGCGCACGGGCAACACGTAGCGGTCCTCGCGCTGCGTGTAGTAGTTGTCCTGAAGATACGGTACGAACCGCTCGTCGGTGAGCAGCGCATCCATCCGCTTGACGAGCGACGCCTTGATCGACGCGAGCGTCTTGCGGAGCGGGCCGAGCACATCGCTCGCGTGATCGACGAGCTTGCCGTCCGGATCGAACGCTTCGAGGATCGGATGGAACACGTGGCCCAGATCGGCGAGTCCCCCGCCGCGTGCAGCGAGCCTCGGTGCCGCCTCGACGTGATCGCGCAGGTGCGCGCGCAGGCGAGAAAGCGACTTGCCAGTGGTCGCAACCGCGACCAGCTCGGACGCATCGAGGGCCGCTGCCTTGCGTACGCGCTCGATCGACGTGGCGATGTCGCTGATCGCCCCCAGCGGTAGCTTGGCATCGGTGACGAGTAACCGGCGCGCCTCGCTGATCTCGGCAACCCTCTCCCGCGCAGCCTCGAGCTCCGCCAGCAGCTGCCCGCCACGCACGGCTGCCGCGCCCCGCGTCGTCGCGCAACGCTTCACCCAGTGGTCGACAAGCGTCGGCCACCCGAGGTCCTCGAGCGTCTTGTCTGCGCCTCCGATCGCGATCATTACGAACGCAGAGGTGTACTAGGGCGGAATCAGATCGGCCAGCGTCGGCACGACACGATTGCGTCCGCCACGCTTCGCTGCGTATAAGTTGTCGTCGGCGCGCTTGATGATGCCGGCCGTATCGACGCCAGCCTCGCGGTGGAGCGTGGTGACGCCCAGGCTGATCGTGAACGAAATGCCCGAACCGTCGAACGCGCACGGGCGCTCCTCGACCAGCCCGCGCAGATGCTCCGCGAATACGATACCGCCGGGCAACGCGGTCGACGGCAGCACGCACGCGAACTCCTCGCCACCGTAGCGGGCGAACAGATCCTCGCGGCGAATGCGCGGCCGAATGCGTGCGGTCAGATCCTTGAGCACCGCATCACCGGCGAGGTGGCCGTGGGTGTCGTTGACCTTTTTGAAGTGGTCGACGTCGAACATCACGAGCGTGAGCGGATGACCGTGGCGGCTCGCGACCGCGATCTCGCGCTCGAGGAACTCCATGAAGAAGCGCTTGTTGTGGATTCCCGTCATGCCATCCTGGATGGCCATGTTGTGAATCGCTTCGTGGTAGGCGCTCTCGATGTTGCTGCCGGACAGGAACTTGTAGATCGCGTCGCCGAAGCGCACCTGGTCGCTGTCGTTCAGGAGCTGGCTGCGAATGCGGGACTCGTTGACGAACGTACCGTTCGTCGAGTTGAGATCCTCGACCCACCAGCTGCCTTCGTCATCGATGAACAGACGCGCGTGATTGCGCGAGACGCTGTTGCGACTGACGACGAAGCCCGCTTCGCTATCGCGCCCGACGATGTACTGCGTGTTGAGCAGAGGAATGCGGCGGCCGATGTCCGGACCAGGAGGGTGCAGGTTGACGAGGCATGCCTCGCCGACCGGCCCCTTCTTTTCCGGCGGTTCCAACGGACGCTGAAGGATCAGCGTCCCACCATCTCGATAGTCGTCCGTCACTCCGCTCTATCTTATATATCGCGGCTTTGGGGGTGTTAGCCACCGCGGCCGACCACGACCTCAAAGGACCGGCTGCTCCCTTTGACTACAGGCGCGATCGTCCCGAGGAGCCCTTCTGCGAGAACTGCGCGGGCGAGCTCACGCCGTTCGTGAGGCAGGCATTCGATGAGGTGCGAGGCCGCCTGGGCCGCGTGCAGCGTCGACAATGTGGCAATCACGAGGTGCCCCGCTACGACGGCGTCGAGGACTCCGGTCGCGGCGTCGGCAGAGGTAACCGCCCCGACCACGATCGCGTCCGCTCCCTCACTTATCGCCGCCGCTACCCCGGCCGTAACCGTGGGAACATGCTCGCCGATCGCCCGCTGGCTGACCGACGGGCTGGTCGCGATGATCTCGATCGGATCCTCGAGCGTGACGACCCGCCGCTGCTTGTCGCCGAGCGCCCGCACCAGGGCTGCCAACGTCGTGGTCTTGCCAGCTCCGGACGGGCCGGCAATCAGGACCAGTCCGCGGGCATCAAGCCAGCCGGGAACCTCCCGTCCGATCCCGAGGCGTTCGAGCACCGGCGGCTCACCGACCAGCAGGCGCAAGGCGACACCCGGCCCCCGCGAATCGCGCGACAGCGTCGCCCGAACGCGGCCCATGCCATCGCTATAGGTAAACGTCGCGCTTCCGCGCTCGCTCCATGCACCGCGCGCTTCCGCGGGCGCAACTATGCCGAGCTCCCGCGAGATGGTCTCGGCATCGAGCGCCCGATCGCCGAGCTGCTGGAGCTCACCGTTGACCCGTGCGGACGGAAGTGCGCCGGTCGCGAGAAAGACATCGGTCGCGCGCGCCGACCGTGCAGACGTTGTCCATTGATCGAGTGCCGCGCTACCGCTCGCGGTGCGCGCCGCGCTCGGCGTCGCATCGGCGTACTGGCCGCGCTCGATCATCATCTCGTCACCATCGGGAGCCGCGGCCCGCGGAGCGGCACGAGGTGCAGGTGCTGCGGCCGGCGTCGGTGCCACCGGGGAGCCGCTCGTCGCCGCGGCGATCACGACCTGCCACGCGTTCGGCTTGGGATGGACCTCGAGCGAGTATCGGGTGCCGCCCGAATCGATCTCGAACTTCGCCGATCGCCCGCCGTCGATCGCCGCGAGCGCTGGCGGCGGCGCCACCTCGCGTACAAGCATCACGAGCTGATCGTGCGGCGTCACCTGCGTCGCGTGACGGTCACCCTGCGGAAACCGCAACGTGATCGCCTGCCCCGACGTGAGGATCGCACCCGCAGCACCAAAACGCTCGATCGAGCGCAAATAGACGTCGATCTTTGACATGTCACCTCTGTTCGCTGACGTACGCGATCTGCTCGGTATTGATCAGGGTCTGCGCCTGCGCTGTCCACAACCGCAAAAATCGCCGCGCTTGGTTGAGGTGATCGATCACGCGCGGCCGAGTCGCCGCCGACGAATCGAACAGGCTCCCCTCGAACAGCGTCGACCGATTCAGGAGCTCGATCTCGACGCGGTGCTGCCGGTCGTAGAGCATGACGACCTCCGACGGCGCCTCTGCATCGAACTCGACGTCCTCGTTGGCCGAACGCAGCGCCTCGACCCAAGCAATCGCGCGCTTCGCGAGAAGGCGGACCTCCCTGTTCGGGTAGCGCACGGCCACGAACGCGGACTCGTCGTCGAGCGCGGCTGCGAGATCCTCGAGCAGTTGTGTGCGGCCGGTCCGCACTTTGTCGGGCACGAACAGCTCCGCGTCGACGAGCGGCCCACCGACCACGGCGAGCCTGATCGGCACCGCAATCGTCGGCAGCCGCAGCTCGGCGTTCTGCTCCATCCCGTGCATGCTAGCCGAAACACCTGGTGCTAGGTTTCTGCCATGGTGCGCGCTGCGTGGATCTTTGCCGTGACGTCGGTCGTGGCAGCTGCCGCTTCGGTCTGGCTGTACCTCGACAACCGCGATCTGCGCGCACAGCTCGCGAGCCTGCCTGCCGCCAGCACCCGCGCGGCCTCGACAGACAAGGCTGCGGCCGCCCGCACCGTCGATCCGTGGACGGAGCCGTCGCGGTAAGGTCCGGCTTTGCCGGACCGCGCAGCAGCGCCGAAGGCGGTGCGAAGATGGATCGTAAGGTCCGGCTTTGCCGGACCGCGCAGCAGCGCCGAAGGCGGTGCGAAGATGGATCGATGACTCAGTCGCAGGTCATGCGGACGCCGACCGGCCGCACGATCTGCTGGATGCCGTTGCCAAGCTGTCCCTGATTATCGAGCCCCCAGCACGCGACGGTCCCGTCGGCCTTCGCTGCACAGCAGTGGTCGCGGCCGCACGCCACACCGAGCGCGCCGCTGAGACTCTGTAGCTGCGCCGGTTCGGAGCGATCGCCGTAGGTGTTGTCACCAACCTGCCCGTTGTTATTGAGACCCCAGCACCACACGCTGCCATCCGTCTTGCGCGCGCAGCTCGCGTTCCAGCCCATCGCGAGCGCGGCCACGCCCGTCAGCCCTGTCACCGCGGCGGGCGTTGACGTCACGTAGCTCGTGCTCGATCCGAGGCGGCCATCGTTGAGGCCCCAACACTTCACGGTGCCATCGCTCGCAAGTGCGCACGACGACTCGCCGCGGCTCTGCAGATCGACGACCGTGCCAAGCCCGCTCACCATCGAGGTCTGTCCGGTCGTCATCTGCGTGCCGTCGCCGAGCTGGCCGCGATAGTTCTGGCCGGTGCACTCGACGGCGCCGCCCATCACCTGCACACACATGAAGTTCGAGCCGCCGCTCACGTCGCTTGCGGCCGACACGCCATTGGGAGCCATCGGGTCGGGGCCGATACCGTTGCCCCAGCAGCGCGGCTCGTTCGTCTGGAGGATCACGCAGCTGAGGTTATCCCCGACGTGCAGAGACTTCGCAGCTCCCGCCAAGCCTACGCGCCGCGCCTGCGCACTCGGGGACGGATCTTGAATGCCGATCTGGCCGTCGTCGTTCGCGCCCCAGCAGTAGACGGCGTTGTCCGCAAACCGCGCGCACGTGTGCGTACTGCCCGCGAGCAGCTGCACGGGGTCGATGATGCCGGCAACCTCGACGGGCATCGTGCGGTTCGGCGAGAACCCACCGTCGCCGAGCTGGCCGGTCTGGTTGGCGCCCCAACACATCACGTGTCCGTCCATCAACGTCGCGCAGCTGTAGTTTCCTCCCGCCGTGACAGACACCGCGCCCGTGATCCCGGGGACGTCGGTCGGCTGACCGCGCGTGACGGGACGACCGTCGCCGAGCTGACCGCGGCGATTGAAACCCGAACAGCGAATCGCTCCGGTGCTGTCGACCGCGCACATGTGCTCGCCGCCGAGCGAGTACGCGACGGTATCCTTGAACAGCGAGAGCGCCGCGGCGTTGTGGCCTTCGAGCGTGCCATCACCGAGCCGACCGTCGCCGTTGTAGCCCCAGCAGTACAGATTACCTTGTGTGTCCGCGCCACACGCAAACTCGTCGCCGCCCTTTAGCGACACGAATGGGATCGCCGTGGCTACCATCACCGGGCGGGTCGTTTGTCCCATCGCGGCCGGGTTGCCGAGCTGTCCGTTATCGTTCTGGCCCCAGCAGTACGTAAAGCCCTGCGCGATCGCACACGTGCCGTCGTCCTGGGTTGCGATGTTCGTGACCCCGGTGATGTCGACCACCTGGACGGGCGTCGTGTGCGGCATCGTTTCGCCGGCACCGAGCTCGCCGTTATCGTTCTCGCCCCAGCAGCGCGCGATGCCCTGCATGTCGACGGCACACGTGTGAAAATACCCCGCCGTCACCGAAGACGAAGGCGGCAGCGACGACACCGGCGTCGGCTGCAAGCGGTTGGTGGTGCTTCCATCGCCGATCTGGCCGGCCATGTTGCCGCCCCAGCAGAGTACGGCGCCGTCCGCGGCGAGCACGCAGACGTGATTTGCTGCGACCGCCAATTGCGTCGCGCCGGTGATCCCGCTGACCGCGACCGGTGCGCGGCTGTCGCCGGTAGTGCCGTCGCCGAGCTGGCCGGCCTCGTTGGCGCCCCAGCAGAACACCTTGCCCTTGTTGTCGAGCGCGCACGAGAACGCATCGCCAGCGCCAACGGCGGTCGCATTCGACATGCCGACGACCTGCACGGGCACGTCGGACTCCGTCGCCGTCGCGTCGCCGAGCTGTCCCTTGTCATTGCTGCCCCAGCACCACACCGAGCCGCCCTCGCGAACTGCACACGCGTGGGCCGCGCCCGCCGCCACATCGAGTGAGCACGCCGGCGGCACCGGATCGCTGGGGATGCAGACCTTGTCCTGACATGCGTAGCCGTCGGGACACGACCCGTCGGGATTGCACTGGTAGTAGGTGCCCGTATAGTCGACCGAGAGCTTGCACGCGGCGGTGACGGCAAGGCAGCAAAGAACGAGCGTGCGCATCAGAAGTGTCCTCCCAGGACGACAGCACCACCGCCGGGAATCGGCGTGAACACTGCACGTGCCTCGATCTCTTGGGCCGCGGGCGCGGCATCCGGTCGCGTCAGGTACAGCAGCAAGGTTCCGATCGCGAACGCGCCGGCGACGCCCGCGCTGATATCGGTGATCAGCAGATCGCGCCGCGCGCGGCTCTCGACCGACTGGGCGTCGGACCAGGGATGCGCGTAGCTGTTGGCGTTGAGCGAGTCGAGCTCCTGCACGTCCTGGTGCGACTTCCAGGCGAAAAAGCCACCGACGCCGGTCGTGACGACCGTCGCGATACCCCACACCCACCACTGCGCGTACCACGAGCGTGGCTCGCGGGGGCCGACCGGGACTGGCACTGGCTTGGCGGGGTGCTCATCGCCGCCGAGCTGCTTCGTCTTGCCCGAGCTCGTGATCACGATCGGCACGTCCTTGGAGCCGAGCTCGACGACGCGATTGCCGTGCTCGTCGATTGCCTGCACCCGGAGGTCGAGGCGTTTGCCAGTCTCCAGCTCGACACGGATCTTGTTGCCGTCGAGATCCGCGGATAGCGCCTGCTCCTTTCGCTTGTCGACGCGGAAGTAGACGCGTGCACCGACGATCAGCTTTTGCGGATCGTTGACGATCACGAGCGTCACCGCCGGCGGCTCGTCGTCGGTCTCGGACTTGACCTCGACAGGCCCATGATTCTTGGCCTGCGCCAGCGCCGCATCGAATGGCCGCTTGAGCTTGGGCGACGTGCCATCGGGCAGCGAGGCCTTGGGATCGATCGACAACCACTTCGCGAACCAGGTCGTCGCGGCGTGCGAATCGCCGAGCGCGGCGTCGACCATGCCTGATAGCTTGAAGATGTCAGCGAGCTCGGCCGGTCCCGCCGTGCCGGCCTCGAGCGCGGCCGCGAGCGATGTCTTCGCCGTCGGATAATCCGACCCATCGACTGCCTTATGCGCGTCGGCGAGTGCGTCCGCGCGCGCCGCGGGAACACCCGCGAGGACAGTCACGGCCGCAGCGGCGAGAAGCCACCGGGACATGCCCTATTTTACCAGGAGATCTTGCGCGGTGCCGAAGTCTTGCCCGCTTCGATGGTGATCGTCAGGTTCTTCGTCGCGCCAGAAGGTGACACAGCTCGCACTGCGTGCTTTCCAGGGGACAGCTTGATGTTGACGAGGGGCGTCTCGCCGAGGCGTTTGCCGTCGATGTAGATGACTGCGTACACCGGCGCGCTATCGATGGTGATCACGCCGGGAGGCAGCTTGGAGTCGAGTTTCGGCGGGTCGATCTTTGCCTCGACTTTGGGCTCGACCTTGGGCTCGACGATCTTGACGACCTTCTTGGCCTTCGCCTTCTTGGGCGTCGGATCCTCGACCTTGTCGGGCGGCTCGACCTTGTCGGGCACGGTCTTGTCGGGGACGGTCGGCTCGACGACGGCCGGCACGGTGGGCACGGTGGGCACTGGCGCCTCGATCTGCTCCGCCTTCGCCGTCATCGTGACGACGTCCGCGGCATCGGGTGCAGCGGCCGGTGCGATCGCGGCGCCCGCATCGATGCTGATTGCAGCGACCGGCGCTGCTTGCGCCGCACGAGTGGCTTTGTCGGCGGTCAGCTTCACGTAGAGCATCACACCCGTACCCGCGGCGACGGCGACAGAGATCAGCGCAATCACCCACGGCACCCGCGAGGGCTGAACCGGTGCGATCGGCAGGACCGGCCGGGCCTGGGGAGGCTCGGTCTCGTCGTAGCGCCACTCGGCTGGCGCGACCGCATACGGCGACGAGCGACGCTGCGCGGCCATCGGCTCCGACCGGCGCTGGGCGGGCACGAGCGACGAGCGGCGGGTCGGCGCCGCGTGCGGACGCGACCGGTGCTGGGCCTCGTCTTCGTCGTCGTACGGTTGGGCCACCGGCTGCGAGCGCGAGCTGCGGCTCGGCGCGGGCGTGAACGCACCGTCGGTGCCGAACCGCCGCTGCGGTCGCCCATCGCTCGAGTTGTCGTCGTAATCGAGTGAATCGATCGCCTGCGTCGCCGTGACGAAGTGAGCGACCTCGTCGGCCGCCTCGGCAGCCCGGCGGTGGATGTTCGACACGGGCGTCGTCGACATCTTCGCGCCATGCCCGACGAGCGGGCTCGAGGTCTCGAGATCGAACTGCCCCCCTTCGCGCGCGACGCGCAGCAGCATGCGCTGCTCGGCGAGTGCGACCTCGAACGACGCGTCCACCTCGTCGCTGATCCCGGCCTGTGTCATCGGCCCACCGAGCATTGCGACAGACTGCGCGAGTGCCTCGCCGAGTGCGCGTGCGCTGGCGAAGCGGTCGTCGGGGTTGCGCGACAGCGCGCGGCTGAGCGTGTCACCGAGGAGCGGCGGCACGTCGGGCCGCACGTCGCAAATGTTGGGAATCGGCAGCTTCGTGATCGCCTCGAACGTGAGGAACTCGGTCTCGCGCTTGAACAGATGGGTCTGCGCCAGCGTCTCCCACAGCACGACGCCCATCGACCAGACATCGGCGCGCCGATCGAGTCCCTCGTTGCGCAGCTGCTCGGGCGCCATGTACGCATACGTGCCTTTGACCGCGCCCGTACTCGTGCGCACGGTCGCGTCCTGGACCTTCGCGATGCCGAAGTCGAGGACCTTCACCACGCCGTCGATGGTCGCAAACAGGTTCTGCGCCGAGATATCGCGGTGCACGACGCCGAGCAGCTCGCCATCGGGACGCTTGAGCTGATGCGCGTGATGAAGCCCTTCACACGCCTGCACACCAAAACCTGCGACGAGGCGCGGATCGGGTGGCGTCGGATAGAAGTCCTTGCGCCGGAACACCGAGAGCGGAACGCCCTCGAGGTACTCCATCGCGATGTAGTACTGGCGCTGCCACTCGCCGAGCTCGAACACCTGACAGACGTTCGGGTGCGAGATGCGCGCAGCGACGCGAGCCTCATCGAGGAACATCGCGACGAACTGCGGGTCCTTCGCCAGGTGCGGAAGGATGCGCTTGATGCACACGAGCTTCTCGAACCCACCATCACCATGGAGCCGCGCGAGAAAGATCTCGGCCATGCCGCCCGTCGCGAGCTTCGCGACGAGCGTGTATTTGCCGAACCGCCGTTCGTCGGCGGCCGTTGCCGGCTCCATCGACATTGATTATAGCCTCACGCAGCCGGACCTCGCACGCCCGGGCGGTGTGTAGGCCGATAGCCTACCGACGGACCTTGCTCGTCTTATCCGGGCTCTGCTCGTCCTGCATGCGTGCGTGCTCGAGCAAAGTCGCCGTGATCGTCGTATTGAGCTCGTCCTTGCCGCCGATCGCACACGGCGAGAACTCGAACTGGCCGGCTTGCCAGTCGAGCAGCGCCATCAGCCGCATCTTCGGCACCATGGGTACGCCCTTGGCGGCGCTCGACTCGACCTTGAGGACTTTGCCTTCGCTGACGAACAGGCGTGCGATCTCACCGTCGCGCAGCAACAGCAGGATCCCAGACTTGCGCTCGAACTCGAACAGCGACAGCAGCGTGCCGAGGCCGATGTCGACCAGATTGCCGCGCAGCCCTGGATTGGCGACCGGGGCGGAGGGGGCAACGACGCGATGGACGCGAATCACCATCTCCTCGTCGAGAAATGGCTTTGGAATGTAGTCGCGTATACCGGCGCGGAAACCTTCGAGACGCGCGAGATCACCCTCGTCGCCGGTCAGCACGAGGGGCACATCAGCGAGCGTCGCGTGCTCTGTCATCGCATAGGCGAGATCGACTCCCGACATCCCGCTCTCGTCGAGGGCTCCGGCGCACACGATCACGTCGGGCCGCCATTGAGTGCACGATTCGAGCGCTTCCGGGATCGTCGCCGTGGCGATCACCTTGAACCCTGCGCCCTCGAGACAGCGAGTCATCCGCTGCCGCAGCGGCGCGCTAGGCTCGACGATCACGACCTGGGTCGTCGTCGATAATCCGGGATTGGTGATCTCGACCTTGACCGAATCGACGTGAGCTCGCAGCTTGAGTCGCGCCTCCGCGTCGCCGCCGATCAGCTCGAAGCCCATGCCCGGATGACGGCCGAGCGCCTTCGCTGCATGCGGCGTCAGCATGTGCGCGACGCGGCCGTGCAGCAGGAGAAACGTCTGGTCGGGCAGCGTCAGCCGCAGCTCGGTCTCTTCTCCGACGGGAAGCAGCGAATCGGTCCGGATGAACAACCCGCGTCCCGAGACATCTTCGGTCTCTGCCTCCACAGCCCCACTCGGCCGGTCGAATTCGACCCGGCATCGGCTAACGAGTCGCTGTTCGCGACCTTTACCGCGCGGACCAGGGGGCACTTCCGAAAGTCTACCGGGGCCTGATTTGGTTGTCGCCTTTTGCCGGGCGCGCCGGCCGATCCTGGAAACGACTCACGTTACGGTAAGTTGCCGATAGCTCTTGCCCTTTCAGCTGGTTTCAAGAATCTTTGAAAGGTCTTGAAGCATCT
>JAYVWH010000761.1:0-2332 GCA_043786265.1 Kofleriaceae bacterium
CCGATGCGTCGCTCGGTCGGTTTCCCGGAAAGGCCCGCTAATGTCACAAGACGTCCAGTTCAAGCAGCAGCTCGAAGCGTTGAAGAACCAGCGCGGCGAGGTCGACGCCGACGCCGAGCACGAGCCGGAGACCGCGCGACAAGCGTCCAACGCGGGCCTTCGTCGCGAAGCTGGCGTGCAGCGCAAGGCGACCGGCGCTGCTGGAGGTGACGCCCAGAACGTCGCCGCGCGCGGCGTCCAGGGCAGTGGCGGGCAGCTGCCGCACATGGACAGGATCCAGGCATCGTTTGGCGCGCACGACGTGTCGGGCATTCAGGCGCACACCGGCGGGCAAGCCGCCGAGGCGTCGCAAGCGTTGGGCGCCCAGGCGTATGCCACGGGCAGCGACGTCGCGTTCGCCGGCCAGCCGGATCTGCACACCGCAGCGCACGAAGCCGCGCACGTGGTGCAGCAGCGCCAGGGTGTGCAGCTGAAGGGCGGCGTCGGCGCCGCGGGAGATGCCCACGAGCGGAAGGCGGACGAGGTCGCGGATCGCGTGGTGGCTGGAAAGCCGGCGGGCGATCTACTCGGCGTTGCGAAGAACGATGCGGCTCCCGCGCAGGCCGGGCCGGTGCAGATGAAGGCAACGCCGCAGGAGGCACATCAGAAGTCCGATGTGGAGAGTAGCGAGTCGGTGGAGGCTTCGCTCACGTTGTTCGCGAAGCATCTGCACGGGGTCGAGAAGGCCTTCGATACCAGGCTGAAGACCCCGAGCGAAGGCGGAGGCGACTACAATGAAATCGTCGGCCACTACAATGCCGTGAAGAGCGAAGCCGAGCACATGGCCAGCTCCATCGGCATCTCGGAGCTCGACAGCGGAGCACGCTTGCGTCTCAGCCATCAGATCGCGGCCATCAAGGGCGCGTGGGACTCACTGAAGCCCAAGCTGCAGGCGGGACTCGACTGGGTGGTCAAGACGGATCCAACCGTTCGAAACACGGAGTTCATCCACGGCGTCATCGTCGATCTGGCCCTGAAGACCGGCCAGGAATACGCGACCATGACGGGGAGCAGTAAGGACCCCGACGGGTCCGAGAAGACTCTCCACGAGAGTGCCATCTCCGAGCATCTACAAGCTGCGCGTGGTGCGCTGGACTCGGTCGCTGCCGGTAACAAGGGCGACGCCAAGCGGATCGTCACGCATGTCACGGAGGTCAGCGCGCTCTCGAAGAACCAGGTCGCGCCGATGAAGGCGCACAAGGACGAGCTGAAAAGCTTCGCGACCGACCTCAAGGCGCTCGAAAAGTCGCATCCCGACGTCGCCGAGGTCTTGAAGTCAACGGAGACGCAGATCGAGGCGCTCAAGAAGCTCACAAAATGAGCTGTCGGGCGTGGTCGAGCCTCGCGGTCGCACTGGCTGCATGCACCTCGGGTACGTCCAGACCGCAGACGCCGCTCCCCACGAATCGTGTCGAGGAGGCGGCGGTCAAGACAGCGGTCTATGCGGCCGAACAAGCGTGGAGGAACAGCTTCCCGGTGGACTACGAGCGACCGTTCGTGGAACCCGAGTATCTGCCGCTGGAAGCGCACAGCCGCTATCTCGAAGCGTGCAAGGCCGGTGACCGGAGGTCGTGCTGGATCGCTCTCGAGGTCGGTGCGCCATCCGATGCGGTATCTGCGAGGGCGCTCGTGGCAGCCAACTGTCGCGACGGAGATCAGCTGAGCTGCCGAGCGCTTCCGGCGGATGATGAATCGACGCCGGGCCAGGTGGGCCTCGCTGGTGCCCTCGGTCGGATGCCGGCGTGCGACGCGATCAATGAGAGCAGTACATGCGACCTGGTGGGACTCCGCCGCGAGTGCGACGAAGGATTCCCGACGAGTTGCCGACGGCTCGTGATGTCGAATCCGACCCCGCAGGACGGCGTTGCGTTGACGTCGCGCAGCGTCAGGCTCGCCGATGCGGGATGTCGGGCGGGGATCGTCTTGGAGTGCGATATTCTTCTGATCTTCCACACCAAGGGTGAGCGGGAACATGCGCTAGCCAAAGTCTGCGAGCTCGGACGTCGCTTCTGCGGAGCGATCGCGATCGAGCTGCTCAACGCGGGCGAATCGACGAAGAGCGTCGCGATGCTCGAGCACGCTTGTCAGTACGGGATTTCTGCAACCGAGGACTGTCTGAAGCTGGGGATTGCCTACCTTCGGAAAACGTACGTAGAGCCGGTGGGCGGACGAGGTCAGCAGTTGATCGACTGGGCGTGCGCCCGGATCGAGAAGATCGAGGGGGCAAAGCTGCTGAGCAACGAACCCGACTGCAAGCTCGCGTCGCACCACTAGAGCACCGACCGGTTCGAAA
>JAYVWH010000762.1:0-3243 GCA_043786265.1 Kofleriaceae bacterium
TCGACCAAGTCAGTAGAACCACGGGAACTATCGCCGACGGCCCAATCTTGTCTTGGTTCTCGCGTCAACTTCCTTCATGCAGGCGTTTGTCGTCGGACAGCGACTCGTTTCTGCGAAGATAGGGCTAGAGCACTTCGTTCGACAGCGGATACTTCGCGGCATCCGGCGCGTCGAAGTGCCACCACTCCGTCGGCATGCCGACGAACCCGGCCTTCTTCATCGCGGCCTCCAGCGTTCGCGCCTCGGCGCCGGCAGCGCCCTCGAGTGCGTGCTTGCGGTGCGCCGCCTCGGTGAAGTCGTCGAACTTCGTCGGTAGCGTGACGGCGTTACCGTCCTTGTCGACGAGCGCAACGTCGACGGCGGCGCCGCGGCTGTGGCGCGACCCCTGCTTGGGATTTGCGACATAGCGCTCGTCGGGGACTAGCTTCCACAGCGCTGCCTGCACAGACGTCGGCCGGTAGCAGTCCCAGACCAGGAGACGGCGGTCCTTTGCGCGTAGCAGCGCGGCGGCCTTGGCGAGGCGGGCGGCCACGGCGCGGCGCAGCTTGCAGGCGGCAACCGGATACAGCTGCTGTCCGGTGAAGTTGTCCTTCGTCGCGTACCGCAGATCGATCACCGCATCCGGGATCACGGTCGAGAGCTCGACCAGGTCCGCGGGCTTCTCTCGAGCGCCGGCGGCGGCGGGCTCGCACGACGCGATCACCAGCAGTAGCACCACGCGACGCACACCCAGAGCGTAGTACAACCGCGCTCGATGTCCACGGACGGCCTCATCCACGCTCTCTTGCTCGATGGCAAGGGCGGTGCGCGCTCGCTCGACTGGGAGCAGGTGCGCGCGTGGACCCCATCCGACGGGTCGCTGTGGATGAACCTCGACTACGCCGGCAAGGCAGCAGTCGAGTGGCTCGGAAGCGCGTCGGGCGTGGATGTCGTGTTCGCCGAGGCACTCACCGATCCAGATCCGCGCCCGCGTGCGGTCGCGCATGGCGACGCGCTGCTCTTGATCGTACGCGGCATCAATAACAACGCCGGTGCAGCCCCCGAGGACATGATCTCGGTGCGCGCCTGGATCGAGCCGAGCCGGATCGTCACGCTGCGCCACCGTCCGTCGACGTCCGTGCGGCTCCTCGTGAGCGAGCTCGAGCGCGGCATCGGACCCAAGTCAGCCGCTGACTTGATGGTCACGTTCGTCGATCGCCTGATCGATCACGTGGTCGCTCGCATCGACAAGCTCGGCGACGCGGTCGCTGCCTGCGAGGATCAGGTGCTCGACGAAAAGCCCGGCGATGTGCGCGCCGCCCTCGCCGACCATCGCCGCCGCGCGATCGCACTGCGCCGGTTCCTCGCGCCCCAGCGCGACGCACTCACCAAGCTCGCCTCGGCGAACGTGAGCTGGCTCGACCGTGAGCAGCGTGCGCGCATCTCCGAGGTCGCCGATCATCTCGTGCGCACCGTCGAGGAGCTCGATGCCGCACGCGAGCGCGCCGCGGTCACGCAGGAAGAGCTGTCATCGCGCGTCGGAGAGGCCGCCAACAAACGGCTCTATGTATTGTCGATCATGACCGCGGTGTTCTTGCCGCTGGGCTTCGTGTGCTCGCTGCTCGGCGTCAACGTCGGTGGCGTGCCGTTCCAGCGCGACGAATGGGCATTCTGGATCCTGTGCGCGCTGTTTGGAGTCGGCGTCGCGCTGCAGCTGAGATCTTCAAGAAGCGCGGCTGGCTTTAGAGCTCATCAGCCGCGCACCGACTAAAACAGCGAGCAGCCGATCGCCCGCGACGACACGCCGGTCATGCCGGCGTTGCCAAGCGAGGTGCCACCCGCACCGCCGGTGCCACCGACCAGCATCGTCGACGGGATCGTGATCTTCGCGCTGCCGACGCAAACGATCGCGGCCGATGCGCCGCCGCCACCACCGCCACCGTGACCGCCATTGCCGCCGGCCCCACCGTAGCCACCGACGCCGCCCATGCCGCCGTCATCCTGTTCGCTGCCGCCGCCGTAGGGGCCGCTGCCCGCGGGACCACCAAACATGCCGCCATCGCCACCGCGACCGCCAGGGCCGCCCGCGCCACCGGGGCCCGCGACGACCATCGAGTTGCGCAACAACACGGTCGAGTCGAGCGCGACGATGCCAAACGATCCGCCCCCGCCGGTGCCGCCGCTGCCAGCCGCCCCGCCGCACCCGGCACCGCCGCCGCCACCGCCCGACGCACCATAGGAATCGCAACTGACGGTGCCGCCACCGCCGCCACCACCACCGCCACCGCCAGTGCCATCGCCGCCGAGCCCGCCGTTGCCACCTGCCGCGGGCATATAGACGAAACCTGCGAACACGCCGACGTCTGCTCCCGGATCGCCGTTGGTGCCGGAACCACCGGGGCCGCCATCCCCGCCAGTGCTGCCAGGAGTACCGGATGGGCCCGCGCCCTGGGGCCCGCCTCCTCCGCCACTGCCTGGATTGTTCGTGCCGTCGGTAGCCTTGAGACCGTTGTTGCCACCGTGGCCAGCGTCGCCACCCTTGCCGCCCGTCGCGCACGCCGAAGTTCCACCTGCGCCGCCGGTCGGTCTGTTGCAACTACTACAGAAGCCGCTCGACTCCTCGCAGCCCTTCACACCGATCTTGCCGGAGCCGCCGCTGCCGCCGGCTCCGCCGCCAACGCCCGGAGCACCGGGTCCACCGGCGCCAGGCGACACCGTCACATCACGCAGCTCGATGCCCTGAGACGCCTTGACGAGGATCGCGTACGAGCTCTCGCCCGTCATCGAAGCGTCCGCGCTTCGGACAGTAACGTGATCGAGTGCGGCCCCCGTCGGAAGACCATCGAAGATCACCGCCGGTGATGCATTCGAGATCTCGGTCACGTTGCCGGGCGTGCGCATCCACGCGGTGTCGAAACCGCCGTAGACCGAGACGCCCGCGCGCATGGCGACGCGCTCGGAATACATCCCCGCCCGCACGAACACGGCGACCGGCGGCGACGCGGCAGCGGCCTTCGTGATCCCGGCACCGATCGTGGCCAGGGGCTCCTCCTTGGTGCCGGCGGCGGAATCGCTGCCGGTTGGTGCGACATAGATTGCATCGCACGGCAGGTCACCGCAGAACGGGGCGTCGAGCGTGACCGCCATCATCGCCGCGTCCGGGGGAGCCGTGTTTCCGGAGGCGCAGGCGGCCACAAGTGCGACGAGCCCGACGCCGATTACCCTCATCTAGCCAAGTCTCATAGGTGAGATCTTAAGGGCGGT
>JAYVWH010000763.1:0-2325 GCA_043786265.1 Kofleriaceae bacterium
AGAAATGAAACCAAGCAAATTTCCACCAGGTTGGGATGAGGCTCGCGTGAAGCGGGTGCTTGCTCATTATGAGGCACAATCTGAAGAAGAAGCTGTCGCGGAAGACGAAGCAGCCTTTTGTTGTCGACCTGGCAAGTGCCCGCCGCCTCGTGCCCACCACCTCCATACGAGAGTGCGAGCTCACCGACGTTGGTCTTGGATCCGCGATCGATGATCGACTTGCCGATCGCGAGCACGGTGTTCTGCTTCTTGAGGCCCCACATCACGTGGATCGAGATGTTGCACTGCGGGTACAGCGCGTAGATCGCGAACCGGTTCGTCGGCCAGATCGTCTCCTCCGCGCGTAGATCGAGGACGACGACATTTCCGTGCGCCTTCGCGCAGCGCTGGATCTGCTCCTTCGCTTTGGGCTCGTGCTCGCGATACAGCGCCACGCGCTCCTTGACGTCGGACAGCTCGAGAACTTCGTCGATCGACTTGGTGAGGCACGCATCGATCAGCGCCATCATCAGCTGGTAGTTGGAGACCTTGAACTCGCGGAAGCGTCCGAGGCCCGTGCGCGGATCCATCAAGTAGTTGAGCATCACCCAGCCGGTCGGGTTGAGGATCTCGTCTTTCGAGAACCGCGCTGCGTCGGCCTTGTCGACCTCCGTCATCATCTGCTCGTTGATGCGTGGGAACTTCGCAGCGCCACCGTAGTGATCGTAGACGACTCGCGCCGCACTCATCGCCTTGGGATCGATGATGTGATTCGCCGGCCGCTCGACGATGCGCTTGGTCTCGGACAGGTGGTGATCGAACGCGAGGTGAACACCAGCGACGTACGGCACGTTGGTCGTGATGTCGCGGTTCGTGCACGCGACTTTGCCGTCCTGCATGTCCTTCGGATGGACGAACAAGATGTCGTCGAGCATGTCGAGCTCCTTGAGAAGCATCGCGCACACCAGGCCGTCGAAGTCGCTACGCGTGACCAGTCGATACTTGTCGCCCATGCAGTCCCCCTTATTGGACGCATAGCTTACCGTGATACGATTCGCGCGTGGTGCGAGTGGTCTGCTTGTGGGTCCTCGCGGCGTGCTACTCGACGCAAACACGCTGCTCGTGAGCTCGTACAACGGCGTCGTGCTCCAGTACGTGCTGCCCTGATCAGCCCAGCGAGGGCAGCAGCTCTGCGAGCTTGCTCCGCCACTCGGTCGTCGCCCATTGCGGTGCGAAGCAGCGCTTCAGCAAGTCGACCATGATCGCGACCGCGGTCGACGCGCCGGGCGATGCACCGAGCAGTGCGGCGATCGATCCGTCGGCACTCGTGACGACCTCGGTGCCGAACCGGAGCTCGCCACCCCCGTGGCCGTCGTTCTTGATGATCTGAACGCGCAAGCCGGCGACCTGCACTTCCCAGTCGTCATCGCTCGCACTCGGGCAGTACTGGCGGAGCAGCGAGATGCGCTCCTCGTTCGACAGCATCGCCTGGCCGATGAGGTAGCGAGTGAGATCGAAGTGATCCATGCCTGCATCGAGGACGGCGCGGATGTTGTGCACACCGATCGAGCGTAGAAGATCGAGCCAGGATCCCTGTTTGAGAAACTTCGTCGTGAAGCCGGCGTAGGGTCCAAACAGCAGCTCCTGCGTGCCATTGATCCAGCGCGTGTCCAGATGCGGTACCGACATCGGCGGTGCCCCGACTTCAGCCTGACCGTAGACCTTTGAGTGGTGCCGCGCGATCACGTCGCGGTTCGTGCAGCGCAGCCACTGCCCGCTGACGGGAAACGCGCCGTAGCCCTTCGCCTCGGGGATTCCCGACTTGTCGAGGAGCGTGAGCGAATACCCGCCTGCGCCGATGAAGATGAACTTCGCGCGCAGCGTGCGCTCGTTGCCGGTCGCGAGGTCACGCACTTCGATGCGCCAGGCGTCGCCCTCGCGATGCAGATCGAGGACCTCGTGCTGCAGATGGAGTGTGCATGCGGGCTGCGCCGCGAGCGACTCGAGCATCCCCCGCGTCAGTGCGCCGAAGTTGACGTCGGTGCCGCGCCCCACCCGGGTAGCGGCCAGCGGCGTGCCCGGCGTACGGCCGTCCATCACGAGCGGGATCCAATCCGCAATCTGTTCCGGGTCGTTGGTCCATTCGAGATCGGAGAACAGTGAGGACTTTGCGAGCTGCGTCGCGCGGGCGAGCAAGTAGCGCACGTTCTCGGCGCCCTCGACGAAGCTGAGGTGCGGGACCTGACGGACGAAGTGATCGTAGTCGGGCAGCTCACCGTGCTCGACGAGCGCGCGCCACAGCTCGAGGCTGAGCCCGAACTGCGCGGCGATCTTGATCGCCTTCGA
>JAYVWH010000764.1:0-2909 GCA_043786265.1 Kofleriaceae bacterium
TGGCCGCCTTGACCGCGAGCAGATCGCAGAACGTATAGTAGAAGCGACCGCCCTTGCGGACCGTCGGTCCGACAAAGCCGGTCTGCATCCAGTAGCGCAGGCGCGCCTCCTGGACGGCGAGGATCCGGGCGACATCGCGAATGCTGTACAGCTCGATCATGCGTTCCTCCGCTGCGCTTCGACGTTGATGCTCAGGTGAAGCTCGGGACCCCTGGCGCGACTCTCGACATCGACACTCGGGAGCGTCAGGTCGCATCCCGCATGTCTGCGCGCCTCACCGACGGCGATCCGCCGCGCATGGGCACGGCAGCGCTCGTCGGCGGCATAGAGAAAGGCAACGCGCTGCGCGGTGGTCGAATCGGGCGTGTCGCTGATCCGATCGGTCGTCCGCGACAGATCGATCGTCATCATCGTCGAGCCCGTGTAGACGTCACCGGCCATCTCACCTTCGGTGAGCAGGCGCGCGGCGTTGTGGATCAGATCGACCGCGACCGGCGCGAGCTTGATGGTGACCTCGCGTGCGAACAGCGAGACCCGCCGCGCCATCGCCATCGGCTTGCGAGGTGGTGGCGTGACGATGCGGACGTCCGCCTCCGAGATGACCGATGGCGTGCGACGCGCCCGTCGAGGAGAACCCATACCGAAAGGGTAATGAACCCTGAACGGGTGGCCAACTTTCCTACATGTGGGACATGTGCGATCAGCGCTAGGTCTGTGTTGTGACTCGCGATCCGATTCCGCGGTCGTGGCCATCCAGTACGTCGGCGCGGTGATCGTCTCGGTGCCGTTCGCTCCGTGGCCTGTGGGGCGAAGCGCGCGCGCCGCGACGTTGACCGTGCTGCGGATGCTCGTGATCGTGATTCCGCTGGCGCTGCGCATCGGTGGTGCTCGATGGGATCGATGAGATCGATGGGATCGCGCTCGTGCAGCGATGCGTGGGCGCCGGTCGACGCGGGGTGAGGTGCTGATCGCGATGTTCGGCGGAATCGAGCTGATCGGCGGCTGGGGCTCGTCCTGGGGCCCCTCGTCGTCTGCCTGCCAAGGAAGCGATCCTGATCAGGAGCGAGGCCGTAGCCACTGCCGAGGCGGCGTGATACGGCTTGAGCAATTGGCATGACGCTCGACGTGAAGCGCTATCCGATCCTCGTCGTCGATGACGAGCAGGACAACCTCGACGCGTTTCGGTTCAACTTCCGGAAGACGTTCGATATCCTCACGGCCAGCGGTGGCGCGGAGGCCCTCCAGATCCTGGAGGACAAGGAAGTCGCGGTCGTGGTCACCGATCAGCGGATGCCCAAGATGACCGGCGTCGAGCTGCTCCGCGAGGTGCGCTCGCGTCAGCCCGAGGCCGTCGGCATCATCCTGACCGCGTTCACCGATGTCGATGTGCTCGTCGAGGCGATCAACCTCGGCCAGGTCTATCGCTACATCACGAAGCCATGGGACGCGAAGGAGGTCCGCGGCGTCCTCCAGTACGCGATCGAACGGTTCCACCTGCAGCGCGAGAACAAGAAGCTCGCCGCGCAGCTCGCCGAGTACACCGGTTATCTGAACCAGCAGCTCCACGGCGAGTTCGACTTCGGCAACATCATCGGCGACAGCGCCGCGCTGCGCGAGGTGCTTCTCAAGGTCGAGCAGGTCGCTCCCACCAGCTCCACCGTGCTGCTCCGCGGCGAGACCGGCACCGGCAAGGAGCTGGTCGCTCACGCGATTCACATCAACTCCCCGCGCGAGGAGAAGCCGTTCGTTCGCGTCAACTGTGCGGCGCTCGCACCGGGCGTGCTCGAGAGCGAGCTGTTCGGTCACGAGAAGGGGAGCTTCACGGGCGCGGTCGCGCGGCGGCCCGGCCGGTTCGAGCTCGCAGACGGCGGCACGCTGTTCCTCGACGAGTGCGGCGATCTCCCGATGGAGGTCCAGATCAAGTTGCTACGCACGCTGCAGGAGCGCGAGTTCGAGCGCGTCGGCGGTGCCGAGACGATCAAGGTCGACGTTCGGGTGGTCAGCGCCACCAACCGCAACCTCGAGAAGATGATCGAGGACGGGGAGTTCCGCGAGGACCTCTACTACCGGCTCAACGTGTTCCCGATCAACCTGCCGCCGCTGCGCGATCGTCTCGAGGATCTGCCGGTGCTCGTGCAGCACTTCATCAGCAAGTTCGCCCGCCAGATGGGCGCCTCGCCGAACCAGGCCTCGGTGGAAGCGCTCGGGAAGCTGCGCGAGTACAACTGGCCCGGCAACGTCCGCGAGCTCGAGAACATCATCGAGCGCGCTACGATCCTCGCGAAGGGCGCGCCGCTCGCGGCAGTGCACCTCGATTTTGGCCGGCGCGCCAACGCACCCGCTCCGGTGGTCGCGTCGATCAGCGGACCGGTCCCCGTGGTCGCGCCAGCGCCCGTGGAAGAGGGCAAGAGCCTCGCCGAGCGCCTGCTCGACAGCGAGCGCAAGGAGATCATCTCCGCCGTCGAGAAGTCGCGCGGCAACATCGCGAGCGCCGCGCGCACGCTCGGGATCAATCGTTCGACCTTGTACTACCGCCTTCGCAAGCACGGCCTTGAGCACCTGCTGCCGACGAAGGTCGCGGTCGGTGGCGACGAGCCCGCGGGCGGCGGCGAGCCCGCGCCGACGACCTGAGTGTCCCCGCAGCGCGTCGAGCTCGCGCGCTGTGCAGCCGTGATCGCGGCGGGGCTCGTGATGGTCTGCGTGTACTCGTTCCCGGGGTACATGGCGTTCGATTCGTGGGAGCAGCTCGCACAGGCGCGCGCGGGTCAGCTCACCGACTGGCATCCGCCGATGATGTCGGCGCTATGGGGACTGCTCGATCGCTTGATCGCCGGGCCGCTGCTGATGTTGCTCCTCCAGTGCGGTCTGTTCCTCGGCGGGTTGTACGTGCTGCTGCGGAAGCGGCTGTC
>JAYVWH010000765.1:0-9185 GCA_043786265.1 Kofleriaceae bacterium
GTTGCCAGCGCCATAGCTCGCGCCGGTCATGATCGTGATCGCGGGGACCGTCGAGTTCGACACCGCGTTGATCAGCTTCGCGCCGTGCTTGATGATGCCTTCCTGCTCGTACTTTTTGCCCACCATGAAGCCGGTGATGTTCTGCAGGAACAGCAGCGGCGTGTTGGACTGGTTACACAGCTGGATGAACTGCGCGCCCTTCTGCGCGGACTCGGAGAACAAGATGCCGTTGTTCGCGAGGATGCCGACCGGGAAGCCGTGGAGGTGCGCCCAGCCGCAGATCAGCGTCGAGCCGTAGAGCGGCTTGAACTCGGAGAACCGCGAGTCGTCGACGATGCGGGCGATCACCTCGCGCGAATCGAACGGGACCTTGATGTCGGGTGACGCGATGCCGAGCAGCTCGTCGGCGCTGTAGCGCGGCGGCTGCACCGCTCGCGGCTTCGGCACGCCGGCTTTGCGCCAGTCGAGGTGCGCGACGATCTCGCGACCGATCCGGATCGCGTCGTGCTCGTCGCGCGCGAGGTAGTCGCTGACGCCCGACACGCGCGAGTGCATCTCGGCGCCCCCGAGCTCCTCGTGGTTGGTGTCCTCACCGGTCGCCATCTTCACGAGCGGCGGGCCCGCGAGATAGACCTGCGCTTGCTCCTGCACCATGACGACGTAGTCGCTCATGCCCGGGATGTACGCGCCGCCCGCCGTCGAGCTGCCGAACACGAGGCAGATCGACGGGATGCCCATCTCGGAGCGCCGCGTGAGATCGCGAAAGCCGCGGCCGCCGGGGACGAAGATCTTGGACTGATTTGGCAGATCGGCACCCGCCGATTCGATCAGCGAGATCGAGGGCAGCCGGTTCTGCTCGGCGATGTCGTTGAGGCGCCCAGACTTCCAGGCCGTGACCTCGCTGATCGCGCCGCCTTTGACGGTCGAGTCGTTCGCGCTGATCACCACCTCGACGCCCGACACCCGCCCGATGCCACCGATGAAGCCGGCGCCAGTCGTGTGGCCCGGGACGTCTTTGCCAGCGAGCGCGGCGACTTCGAGAAAATACGAATCGCGATCGAGGAGCAGCTCGAGCCGCTCACGCGGCAGCAGCTTGCCGGCGGCCTTGTGGCGGCTCGTGTACTTCTCGCCGCCGCCTAGCGTCGCCTCGGCGAGCGTCTTTGCGAGCTTGTCGACCGCGGCCGTGTTCGCCTCGCGATTCGAGCGGTAATCGGGTGACCGCAGATCGATCTTCGAAGCAATGACCGGGTATGGCTGCTCCACGGATGCACCCTATCACCGGTTTGCAGTAGGTTTGCGCCATGGCGAACGTGATCGAGGAAGCGAAGTCAGGCCGCGCCAGCTGCCGCACGTGCAAGAAGACGATCGGCAAGGGTGAGCTGCGATTCGGCGAGGAAGCGCCCAATGCGTTCGGTGACACCCCGAGCATGCGGTGGCATCACCTGCTGTGCGCCGCCGAGAAGCTGCCGGCCGAGCTCAAGGCCGCGATGGATACGCACCCAGATCCGATTCCGGACCGCGCCGCGATCGACAAGGCGATGGCCGATGCGCTGCAAAAGGGCCGCGGCAAGCCCGGCGGGTTCCCGTACGCCGACCGCGCACCGACCGGCCGCGCCAAGTGTATGCAGTGCGAGGAGCCGATCGCGAAGGACACGATCCGTATCGCGGTCGAGCGCGAGATCGATACGGGCTCGGTGGTGACCCGCGGCGCGGGCTACATGCACCCCAAGTGCGTGGTCGAGAACCTCGAGAACGTCGGCGGTGACAAGGACGAGCTCGTCGAGGCCCTGCGCACCAACTCGCGCATCGCCCCCGCAGACCTCGACGGCGCGATAGCCGAGATCGGGTAACACCCGAAAATTGGCGTCGCGGTCGGCTCCGCGCGAACATTGCGGGTCGTGCGCCTCACCCTCGCCCTCCTGCTCGTCGCCAGCTCGGTCCAAGCCGAGCCGTACGTGATGCAGCGTGGCGAGACACTCGAGCACGTCGCCGTCGCCCACGGCTGCACGACCGAGGTGCTGATGCGCGTGAACAACGTGAAGACCACGTTGATCAAGGCGGGCACCACGATCGAGGTCCCGAGCTGCACCCTGCGGATGCGTGCGCGCACGCGGATCCCCGGCAGCGCGAAGCCCACGAGCGAGGAAGACAAGGCCAAGGCTGCGCTTGCCGTCGTCGATGGCGCGACGTGGATCGCCGAACAGCCAGTCGCCGAACGCGAGCGTGCCAAGCCCGCGAGCGGTGGCGCCAATGTCCCGTGGCACGGCAAGCTCGCCGATGCCGAGAAGCTACCCGGCGATGAGGGCTACCAGATCCGCCGCCCGTCGCGCGCGTATGGCGAGCCCAACGTGATCGAGCATCTGCGCAGCTCGATCGCGGTGGTCCGCGCGCTGTACCCCGACGTTCACACGCTCGCGATCGGGGACATCTCGGCCGAGCACGGCGGTAAGCTCGACAATCACAAGTCGCACCAGACCGGCCTCGACGTCGACGTCGGATTCTACTTCCGCCGCGTGCCCACCGGCTATCCCGAGCACTTCGCAGGCGCTGACGCGAACCTCGATCTCGAGGCGACGTGGGCGCTGCTGACCGCATTCGCACGCACGACCGACGTCGACGATGGTGTCGAGATCATCTTCCTCGACTACGCCGTGCAGAAGCGCCTCTACGACTGGGCACGCAAGCGTGGCACGCCCGACGCGGACCTCGGGTCGCTACTGCAGTATCCGCGCGGCAAGGACTCGCTCGCGGGCCTCGTTCGCCACTGGCCCAACCACGCCGATCACTTGCACGTGCGGTTCAAACAGGCGGCGTCGCGCTGATCACGCTTGCGGGAGGCAGACCTGGCTCGGCCTCCAGGACATCCGCACCGCGACCAAACAGCTTGGCCATCATCACCGTGGCCCACAGGTTCGCGACGGCGACCAGCAGCAGCAGCATGACGGCACTCTCCTTGGAGCTTGCCTTCGGCAGCATCCAGCTCGCCATCCCCAACGAGACGAGCGTCAACACGACGTAGCCCAGACCCTTTCCCTGCGCATCGGTACGCAGGTCCTCGTTGCCGCGCCGGGCCGCATAGCCAGACAGCGCTGCCGCGAGCAAACCGACCGCGACGATCACGACAAGTGGCACCGTGATCGAAAACACATCGAGACTCTCGGTCTCGCGGGGGCCGAACTCGGGATCGCCGCCGTAGAACAACTTGTACATGGTTGGAAGCTGCGCGAGGGACACGCCCGCGACCCACAGCGCGGCGCCGCCACTGATGGCGAGAATATAGGGCTGTAGATCAGAGACCGTGGAGCGCGCGGCTCGCACCGCTCCAAGCCCGATCAGCGTCAGTGCGATCACGGCCACGGCTGGTTTAGCGACAAGGAGCATCTTGAACACCGAAAAGGCGCCCGAACCGCCCCCGCCCGCCATCGTCATCATCATGAACACCGCGAACGTGACCGCGATGATGACGTTGACCCAGAGGCCCTTCCCTGCGAGACGGAATCCGTCGGCAGCGAGCGCAGGCTGTGGTGGAGTGTCACCGCCGGAGACCTTGACGCACAGCAGACCGAACATCGCGATACGGACGGCGTGCAACAGCGTCTCCGCGGTGTACTGGGCCTTGACGTCGTGAACGCCGAGGGCGTCCCAGATCGCTTCAACAAACGGTCGCGGTAACCACGTGATCGCGGTGACGGCGATCACCGCGAAGCCAAACGCGCGCTTGGTCGCGGGAAGCGCCAGCGCGAGGCCAACGGCGAACACGAGCCAGCCGACGATCGCGCAGTACTCGTAGACCTTGTAGATCCACTCGTGGTGCCATGGCTCCTTCGCGAACTGCACGAAGCCTGCGAGCGTGTCGACGACGAACGTGAACGAGATCCCAGCGAGCGCGAGCTTGAGCATCGAACGGGCGCGGCCCGTGCGACGGCCCATCAGCTCTAGGAGGCCGACCATGACGAGGATCACCGCAGCGAAGACAATACCTTCGCTCGTCAGCAGCAGCCGCGTGGAGTACCCGCGCTCGAACGTCATCGCGTTGATCGCAACGACGCGAACGAGCGTGAACACAAACCACGCGACGAACGCGACGAGCAGCGCCGGCGGGGTCGTGCGCCATGCAGATTTCGCTTCCATCAGTAGCCCTCCGTCTTGGCAATCACTTCGTTCATGATCTCGCGCGTACCGCCGCCGATCGGGTAAAGGCGCGCATCGCGGTAGAGGCGCTCGACGAGCGTCTCGCGCATGTAGCCGTACCCGCCGTGAATCTGCACCGCGGCGTCACACACGAAGCTGCACATATCAGTCGCGGTGTTCTTCGCCTTCGCGGCGAGGCCCGCCACCGTCGGATCATTGCGAAGCGCGCGCACCAAGGTCTCGTTCGTGAGCGCGCGCGCCGCGGCGATCCGCGTGGCCATGTCGGCGAGCCGGTGTCGCGTGACCTGAAAGCCCATGATCGGCTTACCGAACGCTGCGCGGTCGCGCGCGTAGGCGATGCTCTCGCGATACGCGAGCTCGGCGATCGCAACGCACTGTCCCGCGAGCGCGAGCCGCTCGCCGGCAAAGTTCATCATGATCATCGGGAACGCGCCGTTCTCGGGACCGATGCGATTCGCGGCGGGAACACGGCAACTGTCGAAGTGGAGCTCTGCGGTGTCGCTCGCCCACCAGCCGGTCTTCTTCAGTTTCTTCGAGACCTCGAAGCCGGGCGTGCCGCGTTCGATCACGACGAGCGAGACCCCACCGTGGCCCTCTCCACCAGTGCGGACCGCGGTGGTCACGAAGTCGGCGCGCGTGCCCGACGTGATGAACGTCTTGGCACCGCTGATCACGTAGTGGTCGCCGTCGCGAACGGCGACAGTCCGCAGACTCGCGACGTCACTACCGCCGCCGGGCTCGGTGATGCCGAGCGCGCTGATCTTGCCGCCCTGCAGGCACGGCACGACAAACCGCTGCTGCTGCTCGGGCGTCCCGAAGCGGACGATCGGCGGCAGTGCGATGCCGTGCGTGCCGAGGCCAACCGTGGTCCCGACGGAGCGACCCGCGAGGATCATCTCATCCTGTGCCGCGAGCACGTGGCCGAGATCGCCGCCTTGCCCGCCCATGGCTTCTGGATAACCGATGCCCTGGATCCCGGCGCCGGCGGCGGTCCGGTAGAGCTCGACCGGGAACTCCTCGTTCTCCTCCCACTCGGCGCCGTATGGCGCGATGTGCGTCTGTGCGAAACGGCGCACCGTGGCGCGGATCGCCGCGTGCTCCTCCGTCTCGAACAAGTAGGCCATCGACGCGCGAGCATACGCCGATGATGGTACGAAGTGGCATGCAAGCTCCGAGCGTGCCGCCGCGCCTGCGTCGATCGCGTCACCTCTCGTGGTTCGCGCACATGGGTGCGGTGTACCTGTTCCACGATCTGTACGGCTATCTCATGGAGATGAGCCCTGACATCGCGTCGATGATCGAAGCGTTCAGTGACGGCGTCGACACCGAGGCGACGATCGCATTCTACAAGAGCAAGTTCGAGGACGCCGATCCGCGCCAGTTCGTCGACGTGTTGCACGAGCACGCGGTCCTGATCGAACCCGACGAGGACGAGATCGAGGCGATGTGGGCGTTCGTCCCGATCAAAGGAAAGTGGAACGTGTGGCAGCGCCGCGAAGATCGGCTGACGTTGTGGACCGCGTGGGGCGACAAGCCGGTGCAACAGATCTTCCTCGATCCCGAGGAGACCAAGATCTGGGACGCATTCCAGGGCGAGAAGCGCCTGGTCGAGATGCGCCATCACTTCGGTGACAACGCGAAGATCATCAACCTCGTCCGGCGGCTCACGCACAGCGACGTGCAAGCGCTCAAGCTGTCGATGATGCCGTGGGCGGTCTATGCGAAGCGCCCAGCGCACGCGCCTCCGTATCTCGCGTCGACAATGCCGTACCAGCGCTGGCAGCCGGGCTCGCCCGTGCCGCCGGCGCCGGAGCTGACCGCGTATCACCGCGAGGCGATCGGCGATGCCGACGCGCAGTTCGATCACCAGGAGACCACGCTCTCGCACCTGCTGCGCGTGCCGCACCCGGCGCTAAACCAGCGCTCGTACGGCCAGACGCTGACCGATGTCCTCGTCGCGCGCGGCGCGGTCCCCGAGGGCCGCGTGCGCGTGCTCGAGATCGGTGCCGGCCTGGGCTACGTCGCCAAGGACGTGATCGCGCGGCTGCGAGCCGCCGGCCGCGAGGTGCAGTACACGATCATCGAGCTGTCGCCCGCACTCGCGAAGGCGCAGCAGGCGCGGCTCGGCAAGAACGCGACCTGGATCGAAGGCGACGCGCTCGCCGTGACCGTTGCCGATGGCGCGTACGATCTGATCCTGTCGAACGAGATGGTCGGCGACCTGCCTGCCTCCCGGCACTCGCGTCTCGACATCGGGCTCGAGATCGGCAGCGGCGCTGCTGACAACGACAAGGTCAAGGCGATCAGCGAGCTCGCCGCCGGCTGCAATCTCGACGATGCACCCGAGCCGTTTTTTTTACAGACCGGTGCGATGGAGCTGGTCGCGCGGATCGCACGCTGGCTCGCTCCGGGCGGCACGGCGGTGGTCACGGAGTTCGGCGATTCGAGCGCGTGGCCCAAGCTGTCGACTCACCTCGATCACCCCGAGCTGTCCACGCACTTCGGCCACCTGATGCAGGTCGCACGCAATGCCGGCCTCGAAGCCAAGGTCGAGTTCGTGATCGACCTCCTCGACTTCGATCGTGATCAGAAGGGGCTCGCCACGACCCGGAGTCATTTTCGCGCATTGCGCGCGCTCGCCGAGGCTGCGGGGGTCGATCTCGCCAAGGTCGGCTACACGCCCGAGCTACTCGCGCACACCGTTGCTGGAAAGCTCGACCTCGAGAACGTGGGCGATCTGCGCTACGACCGTATCGAGGACCGGCTGATGGGGCTCGTGCCGCACGAGTTCAGGGCTCTTCTCGCGAAGAAGCCGAGCTAACCCCAGGGATGCTTGTGTTGATACCGTAGGCGGAATACGCTCGAGTCCGCGCCCCATATCGTCCCCAGCGCGTCGTTAACCCCCGCGCGGGCCGTGCTAGCGTCCGGCTCGATGGCAAAGTTACTCGAGTACAACGCAACGCTCGCCGAGCGCATTGACGTTACCGATGCACTCACCATCTTCAAGGTGAAGCCCGACACCGAGCCTGCCGATCGGCCGTGGTTCGTGCCGGGTCAGTACTGTGTCCTCGGCATGAACAACGCGGAGAAGCCCGAGCTCGGCTCGGTGCGCCGCTCGATGTCGATCGCGTCGGCCCCCGAGGATGTGGGCCCGACCGAGTTCTACGTCCGCTTCGTGTCCAAGCCCGAGTCGGAGAATCCGCTGACGCACTTGCTGTGGAAGCTCAAGACCGGCGACCGCATGTACATGCGTCCGGTCGCGGCGGGTGTGTTCACGATCAAGGACACGATCGGCCTCGACGATCAACGTCTGCGCGTGATGGTCGCCGCCGGCACCGGCTCGGCGCCATTCGTCTCGATGCTCCGCAGCGAGCTACGCCGCAACCCGAACGCTGACCTGTCGAAGTGGGTCCTGCTTCACGGCGCGTCGTATCCAGCGGACCTCGGCTATCGCGACGAGCTGATGGGCCTCGTGGAGACTCACGGCCTCAAGTATTACGGCACCGTCAGCCGCCCGAAAGATGCGCCCGGATGGACCGGCGACACCGGACGCGTCGAGGCATTCTTCGACGGTGCGCGGCTCGACGATCTCGAGAAGCGCCTCGGCTTGCCCGCGGGCGGCTTCACGCCCAAGAACGTCGTCATTTACATCTGCGGGCTCACCGGCACGATCACCGGCACGATCGTGCCGCTCTTCGACCGCGCGTTCATTCCCGACTTCAAGCGCATTCGCGAGGCGCTTGGCGTTCCCGCGGACGCCAAGGACTCGGTGTTCTACGAGCAGTACGACACCGAGCCCGTGATCAACATCAAGGACCCCGCTGTCGTCGAGCCGCTCAAGGCTCGCATGCAGGCGGCGCTCGCAAAGCAGTAGCATGACGGCATTCGTCCTCGGTGCGACAGGGTTCGTCGGTCGCGAGGTCGTCCGCCAGCTGTGCGTGCGCGGCACGCAGACGATCGCGCACGTGCGGCCCGACTCCAAGCGGCTCGACGAGTGGCGCGGCAAGTTTGGAGAGCAAGGCGCAGCGATCGACACCTCGGCCTGGAGAGTCGCCGAGCTCGCCGCGAAGTTGCGCGAGCACCAGCCGGCGCAGCTGTACATCTTGATCGGCACCACGCGCGGCCGCGCGAAGGTCGACGCGGTCCAGGGCGATATCTACGAGTCGATCGACCTCGGTCTCACCCAGCTCGCCGTCGATGCAGCGCGCCAGGCCGGGACAGCTACGCGGGTGGTCTATCTGTCGTCGGTCGGCGCCGACGCGAAAGCACGCTCGGCTTATTTGAAGGCGCGCGGCAAGGCCGAAGACATCGTGATGAAGTCCGGTCTCGCATGGGCGATCGCGCGACCGTCGATCATCACCGGCGAGCGCGAGGACAGCCGATTCGGAGAGTCGAGCGCCGCCTTCGTCGGCGACGGTCTGCTCGCCCTCGCCTCGATCGCGGGCGGCAAGCAACTGCGCGCTCGCTACCGCTCGACCAGCCCCGACGTGCTCGCCTCCGCGCTGATCCGGATCGGCGAATCCGCCGAGCACGATCGCATGTACGACGGCAACGATCTCCGTTAGAGCCCCTCCCTGAATTGATCCGGGCTCTACGGGTTGGGGACGGGGTAGGGAAAAATGACGCGGCGAAGCCGCGCACCGTCTAGAAGCGGAACGCAGCGCCCACGGTGGCACCGCCCGCATTCGGCGTAATCATCACGGTCTCGACGCGGGTGCGTCCCACCATATACAGCGCCACACCTGCGACGAGCGCCACCCCACCGCCGATGTAGCCAATCTTCGCGCGCGTGTTCGCGGACTCGCCTTCGTGGTGCAGCGACTGGATCTCCATCGAGTCCCACAAGCAGGTGTTCGGTGCGGTGCACTTGGCGTCGATATCGGACTGGATGCTGTTGCCCTTCACGCCGTAGGTCGCACCGATCACGATGCCGAGCAGGCCGACGCCGCCGAGCACGATGCCGGTGATGCGCATCGCACCGCCGTTGTCGACCTCGGTCTCGACCGGCTCCTGCGGGCCTTCCATCTTGCGCT
>JAYVWH010000766.1:0-6881 GCA_043786265.1 Kofleriaceae bacterium
TTCTGACCAAACCGGGTTCGCGCGAACTCGCGGCGCAGACCAAGCGGCATACCGCGCGTGCGTCCAAACGCCGTCTCGAAGCCATCGGCAGCACCGAACGTCTCCTCGAGGCTTGCCCACATGGCGGCGGCGGAGTCGACGTCGAGCCCGGCCAGCTCGTGCTCGGCGATCTCCGCGCCGACCGCGGCGCTGAGCGGATCGCGGCCGACAACGACGATGCGGCCCATCGCGGTCTGTCCGAGTAGCAGCGGCGAGAGCAAGCTGGTCGCTTCGTCGATGCGCAGGTGCTGGATGTCATCGATCACGAGCACACGCGCTTGCGAGGTCAGCGTCTGAGCGAGGGTGCCGGGAACGCAGCGCAGCGCGCGCTCTGCACGAGCCCGCACCGCCGACGCGCGATCACCGGGGTGACAGTCGATCACGCTGCACGGAACGCCGAGTGCGGGCGCGAGCTCGGTGACGAGGCGGGTCTTGCCGGAGCCAAGTGAGCCATGCAGTGAGACCAGCGAGGTCACCGCAAGGTCTGCCTTGAGCTCGGCGACCTCGGTCTCGCGGCCGACGAACGGCACCGGTCCGATGGGGGTCATTGGATTGGTGATTTTTGAGGTTCGTCGCCGCATAGGGATGGCGGACGACTTGTCAGCAAGGTGTGAGCCACTGTTGGGTAGCGATCGGTCCGGTCAGAACGCCCGGCAACTGGGCGAATCTACATGCGGGTTCGTAGGGTACCCCGCCCGTTGATGCTTGAACGCCGCAGCGCAGACCTATCTATCGGGGGACCGAGTCCCACCGTTCGGGGGGCCGGGGCGTCAGCGTCTGCCAGTCAGCGGGCCAGGTCTGCCAGCCCGGATACCGTCGCCGCGAACGGGGTTGCCTCGTCCCGCTTCTGGCGCAACACGCGCTCGATGGCGGGATAGGCCGCCACGGCATCATCGATCGCGCGATCCCTGCCCTGCTGATACGCGCCCAGCACGATCAGGTCGCGATTCTCTTCATAGATGGCAAGCCGCGCCCGCACGCGAGCGGCTGCTTCGAGGTGGCCGGCATCGACCAGCTTCGTCATCAGACGCGACACGCTCGCCACGACATCGACCGGTGGAAAGTGTCCGCGTTGTGCGAGCCGTCGCTCGAGCACGATGTGACCGTCGACAAGCCCGCGCACTTCATCCGCGATCGGTTCGTCCATGTCGTTGCCTGCGACGAGCACAGTGTAGACGGCGGTGATGGCACCGCGCGGCGTGGCGCCTGTTCGCTCGACCAGGCGTGGCAACAACGCGAACACGCTCGGCGGATAGCCGTGGCGCGCGGGTGCCTCGCCCGCGGACAGGCCGACCTCGCGCTGCGCGCGCGCGACGCGCGTGAGCGAATCGACGAGCAGTAGAACGTTGCTTCCACGCTGCTCGCGAAACCACTCGGCGATCGCAGTCGCGGTATGAACCGCTCGCAGCCGCACGAGCGGCGGCGCGTCGCTCGTGGCGCACACGACAACGGTCCGCGCGCGTGCGGGTGCTAGCTCGTCATTCAACAGCTCCGCGAGCTCGCGACCGCGTTCACCAACGAGACACAGCACGATCACGTCCGCGGTCGTGCCGCGCGCGATCTGCCCGAGCAGCGTCGATTTGCCGACGCCGGCGGCAGCGAACAGCCCGACACGCTGGCCGCGGCCGAGCGTCAGCATCGACTCGATCACTCGCACGCCGGTGGGCAGCACTTGCGTGATCGGTGGCCGCTCGAGCGCATTGGGAGCCGCGCGGTCGATGGCCCAGCGCTCGCCGGCGAGCGGCGGTCCACCGTCGATGGGTACGCCGACACCGTCGAGCACGCGCCCGAGCAAGTCATCGCCGCAACGAATGCTCGGAGCCCCGCCAGTGCGCCACACCGCACTCGCTGGTGCGACGCCCGCGAGCTCGCCAAACGGCAGGAGCACCGCTTGCTCGCCGCGAAAGCCGACGACCTCCGCAGCAAGCGGGGCCGCGCCGCGCCGATCGATGTTCACGATCTCGCCGAGCGCTACGCCACTGACCGTCGCACGCACGATCAGGCCAACGACCTCGTCGACTCGACCATGCGCGTCGCTCACTGGTACGGCACCGTGCGCAGTGACCGCATCGGCGGCCGCTCGCGCTTTCACGCGCTCGGCCTCGACGTGGGCATCGGAGATCAGCCGCTGTGCTTCGGCAGTCGCCGCATCGACGATGCGCTTGGCCTCGCTCGACGCATCATGCACGTCGCCATCGATGACACGCCCCGCCTTCATCGGCGGTGAGCGTATCAAGCTAGCGAGCCGCGCGCTTGGCCTTCGCCTTGACCTTCTTCGCGCCTTCCTTGATGGCGCGACCGGCCTGCTTGATCTTGTCGCCCGCGCGGTCCGCGGCAGCCTTCAGCTTGGTGGCCGCGCGAGCGCTCGGCCGCTTGGTCTTGTCGGACGCCTTCGCGACCGCATCGATTCCTGCCTTCGCCTTGTTCCGGAGCATGTTCGCCATGACGGACGCGAGTGCACAACCGGGGCCAGGGCTCAGCCCGCGAACAGCGCGGCCCACGCCGGGACGTCATCGAGCGCGGTCTCGGCACCCGCGATCAGCTCGGCCTCGACGATGTTTCCTTGGTCGTACGGCAGCCGCCGCGTCAGCTGCAGCGCGGAGAGAGGTTGCAGCGCCAGATGGGGCGCCAGCGCGCGCGAAGCTAGCGCGAGTAGCGACGACGCGTCGTCGAGGGAAACACCACGGCAACGCCGCGCGGTGGCCCGTTGCGAGCCGAGCGCTCCATGTCTTGGTGCGCGAACGATCCGAGCGGCCGCTGCACGGAGTGGTGCGGGAGCGCTGTCGGGGACCGCACCGAGCGCGAATGCGAGTTGATCGAGCGCGATCGAGGCGAGCCACCCGGCGATCTGCGCCGGCTCGCGCGCCAGCATCGCAACCAATTCGGCCGGTCCAGTCGGTGGCATCGGCGGCAGTGCCGCGAGTGCCCAGCGCGCCAGCCAGATGTCGATCGGCTCGTGTGATTCACCGCCGATAGCCGTGCGCGCACGCGCTGGCAGCTCCGCGAGCGCGGCCTCGATCCACGTCGGATGAACGCCGCGCACGGCCGCGAGCGACGGGGTCCGCGCGAGCGCGGCCATCTGCGCGCGCTGCTGCTTGCGCGTCGGTTCGTCGAGATTTGCGAGCTGCAGTGCCGCGTTTCGAACCGACCCGCCGAGCGCTCCACCGAGGCGCAACAGCACAGCTGTGGCTTCGTCGCCGAGCCGTGCGGTCGCAGTCGCGAGCGTGACCGCGAGGAGATCACCGCCCATGCGGGATCACGGGACTTCTTGAGCGCCGGTCTCGGCCCGCCGCCGGCGGCGCTGCGGGCGCAGCTTGTAGCGAAGCAGCTTGCCACCCGGACCGCGCGGTAGTGTCTCGACGAACTCGATCCAGCGTGGGTACTTGTACGGAGCAAGC
Organism: Kofleriaceae bacterium; assembly: GCA_043786265.1. GTDB lineage: Bacteria > Myxococcota_A > Polyangia > Haliangiales > Haliangiaceae > JABFXX01. Next base: position 3,438 of record JAYVWH010000766.1, read on the forward strand.
GTCTGCTTGACGTACTCCTTGAGCTCGGCCTCGAGCTTGGGACCCGGCTGCCATGGGCCGCCGACGTTGGTGACCACGAATGCGAGCGGCTTCATCAAGCCCTCGTCATCTTCGGCACCGATCACGGCGCATTCCCATACGCCCTCGTGTGCCGTGAGCGCGCGCTCGACCTCGGCCGGCGACACCCACTTGCCGCCCACCTTGAACAGGTCGTCGACGCGGCCGCAGTGGTGATAGAAGCCGGTGCGGTCGATCATGAAGCGGTCACGCGTGGTGAACCACCCGTCCGCGCGCATCTCCTGATTGCCGCCCTGCCCACCGCCGCTCCAGTAGCCGGTGAACAGCGACCCGCACTGCAGCTCTAGCGTCCCGATCTCGTCGACGCCGACCGGATCGCCATCCTCGTCGACGAGGCGGACCTGCACGCCGGCGAGCGGCTGCCCGCACACGCCGGGATGTGCGCCCGGATCGTCGCTGCGACCCGCGAGCGCGAACTGGAAGATCTCGGTCAGACCGTAGCCGACGACGACCTCGGTGCCGAGGACGGTGCGGATACGCGGGATCAAGCGCTCGGGCATACCCTCGGCGCCGGCGACCGCGTTGCGCAGAAAGCCAAGCGGCTTCGACACGCCCTTTGTCTCGGCGTCGTGAGCCATCTGCGCGTAGACCGACGGCGTCGCGAACAGGACAGTTGGCTTGAAGCTCTTGAGCGCGCCGAACAGCGGCTCGGACTGCGGCTGCTCGGGGAACAGCAGTGACTCGGCCTGGGCCGCGAGCGGAAGGAACAGGCCCGAGCCGAGGCCATACGCCGTCGACAGGCGGGCGACGCACAGAATCCGATCCTGGTCGGTGAGCTGGAGCAGCTCGCGCGCGAACGAATCGTGGGCGGCCTTGATCGTGCGCAAGCAGTGCGGGACCGCGCGCAGCTCCCCGGGTCCCGAGCCTGCCGAATACAAAAGGAGACAGACGTCCTCGGCGCCACTGGGCGCTGCGGGCTGCGCCTCTGCCGCGTCGATGATCTTCTGGAAATCGTGACTGCCCGGCAGCTTCGCGCCGACGCAGATGACCTCGCGCAAGTCGGGCGTCTCGTTGCGAATCGCGTCGAGGACCTCCTCGTGCGCACCATCGGTGACCGCGAACACGGCGCCCGCGTGCAGCACGTAGTCCTGGACGTCATCGGACGTCGACAGCTCGGACACCGGCACAGCGATCGCACCAGCGTGGATCGTCCCGAGGATCGCCGCGGCTGCCTCGAGGGTGTCCCGCATCAGGATCAGCACCCGCTCACCGCGCTGGAGCCGCAGCGTGCGCAGCGCCGACGACGTCTTGGCGACGGTCGCTGCGAGCTCGTCGTAGGTCCACGCCTTATCACCCTCACGCAAGGCGGTCCGCGACCCGACGCCATTGGCGAGGGCCCCGTCCATCAGCCATGCGGCGAGGTTGTCTCCGGTCATAGACCTTCGCGGTCATCGTATCGGAGGACCGAGGGGAATCACAAAAAGAAGGTGGGGTTTCGCGCAGAAGCGCAGCAGCCGCGTACATTTCAAGGGGACATGCGCATCGTCGGCGGCACCCTTCGCGGGCGGGTCCTGCGGGCCCCTGCCGGCGCAGATACGCGGCCGACCTCCGAGAAGGTCCGCGAGGCGATCTTCAACATCCTGCCTGATGTGGAGGGGATGCAGGTCCTCGACCTGTTCGCGGGCTCCGGGGCGCTCGGGATCGAAGCGCTCTCACGCGGCGCCGCGCACGCTACGTTTGTCGACCAGGCGAAGGGCGCGCTGGGCTCGGTCAAGACCAACCTCCGCGACCTGGCGATCGAGGCTCGGGCCACCGTGCTGTCGGGCGATGCGGTCGCCCTCGCCGGCCGGCACGCACCCGCGGCGCCGTGGGGCCTGGTGTTCATCGATCCGCCGTACCGCTCGGATCTAGCGCTGCGCAGCGCGACCGCGCTCGCAAATCTTGCAGAACAGGCGGTTGTCGTCATCGAGCACGATCGCCGCAACGCGCCACCCGAGCGGATCGGATCTCTGCTACGAACGGACGAACGTCGCTACGGCGACACGATGGTCTCGTTCTACAGCTCTTTAGAAGAAGAAGAGGGCTGAGGATAAATGGTGCCGCAATGAAAGACCAAGTGACCACGATCGCCGTTTACCCCGGTACGTTCGATCCGATCACGAACGGCCACATCGACATCCTCGAGCGCGCGCTGCGGCTGTTCGACCATGTCATCGTCACGGTCGCCACGAACCAGCGCAAGCAGCCGCTCTTCACGGTTGCCGAGCGGATGCAGTTCATCAAGGACGCCGTCCCGCAGGCCGCCGACCGGTTGCGGTTCGAAGAGTTCGACGGGCTGCTCGTCGATTTTTGCCGCGCAAACAATGCGACGGTCATCGTCCGCGGCCTGCGTGCCCTCGCGGACTTCGAGTACGAGTTCCAGTTCGCGCACATGAACCGCCGGCTCGCTCCCGGCATCGACTCCGTGTTCTTCATGACCGACGAGCGCAACCACTACGTCTCGTCCTCGCTCGTCAAGGAAGTCGCTAGCCTTGGCGGTGACGTCAACGGTCTCGTACCCGCTCCCGTCGTCGCTGCGCTCAAGGCGAAGTATAGGAAGTAAGGAAGTCATGCCCACTCCGATCAAGCTCGCGTCTCGCCTCGATCCGATCAAGCCGTCGATCACGCTCGCCGTCACGGCGAAGGCCGCAAAGCTCAAAGCCGACGGCATCGATATCGTCAGCTTCGGCGCCGGCGAGCCCGACTTCGACACCCCGGCGCACATCAAGGACGCCGCGCGCGCGTCGCTGGACAAAGGCGTCGGTAAGTACACCGACGTCGCCGGCATCTTGCCGCTGCGCAAGGCGATCGCCGCCGAGCTGAGCGCCGTCCACAAGACCACGATCGAGGCCGATCAGGTCCTCGTGTCGACAGGCGCGAAGCACTCGCTCTACAACCTCTTCATGGCGCTCATCGACCCGGGCGATGAAGTGCTGATTCCGGCGCCGTACTGGGTGAGCTACCCCGACATGGTGATGCTCGCCGGTGGCCGCCCGGTGATTCTCGAAACCAAAGCAGAGGACGACTTTGCGGTGACCGCGGCCCAGGTCGCCGCTGCCTGCTCGTCGCGTACGCGCGCGATCGTGCTCAATAACCCGTCGAACCCGACCGGCGCCGTTTACACCAAGGCCCAGATCGAGGCGCTCGCGAAGGTCGTTGTCGAGAAGGACCTGCTCGTCATCTCGGACGACATCTACCGTCAGCTCGTCTACGGTGATACGCAGTACGTCTCGATCGCCGCGGTCTCTCCCGAGCTCGCGAAGCGGACGATCCTCGTCGACGGCGTCAGCAAGACGTACGCGATGACTGGTTGGCGCATCGGCTACACCGCCGGTCCGCTGCCGCTGATCAAAGCGATGACGAAGATCCAGGGCCAGTCGACGTCGA
>JAYVWH010000767.1:0-8613 GCA_043786265.1 Kofleriaceae bacterium
GTCGATCCGGCTCACTACGTTCGCGAGCGCGAGCTGGCGCGCGGCGGCATGGGGCGCATCATCGTCGCGCGCGACCGTCGCCTCGGACGCGAGGTCGCGATCAAGGAGGTCCACGTCAACGACGAGGGACTACGCATCCGATTCGAGCGTGAGGCGCGGATCACGGCACGCCTGCAGCATCCGTCGACGATCGGCCTTCACGAGGCGGGCGTTTGGCCGACCGGGGAGCCGTTCTACGCGATGCCGCTCGTCGCGGGTCGCCCGCTCGACAAGGTGATCGCAGACGCCAAGACACTCGATGCGCGGTTTGGACTGCTCGCAAACGTCCTCGCGGTCGCCGACGCGCTCGCCTACGCGCACGCCCGGCGCATCGTCCATCGTGATCTCAAGCCGGCGAACATCCTCGTTGGCGAGTTCGGCGAGACGGTCGTGATCGACTGGGGCCTCGCGAAGGATCTCAACGTCGCGGACGATGACTCGCTCCGGCCGAGCGCGCCCTCGCTGGGCGCGACCAGCTCGCAGAGCGGCGCGACCGAGCACGGCACGGTGATCGGAACTCCGGCGTACATGCCGCCCGAGCAGGCCGAGGGCAATCCCGTCGACGAGCGAGCAGACGTCTACGCGCTCGGTGCATTGCTCTACCAGGTGCTTGCGGGCCGGCCCCCGTACGTTGGTCGCACGACCGAAGGCGTGCTCTCCGACGTGTTGTCGGGGCCGCCGCCGCGGCTCGCGACGCTCGTTCCAGAAGCGCCACCAGACCTGATCACGATCGTCGAGAAGGCGATGGCGCGCGATCCACGGGACCGCTTCCCGACTGCGAAGGAGCTCGCCGCCGAGCTCAAGAAGTTCCAGACCGGGCAGCTCGTCGGCAGCCACCGCTACAGCCTCGGCCAGCTGGTGAATCGCTGGGTGCGCAAGTACCGCCTGACCCTCGCGGTCGCAGCCGCCGCCCTCGTCGCCCTTGCCGTCGTCGGCGGGATCAGCCTCCGTCGCGTCGTTCACGCGCGTGCGGTGGCGGAGCAACAGCGCGCCGTCGCAGAGCAGCAGCGCGCGATCGCCGTGCAGCGAGATTCCGAGGCACGCGATCTGCTCTCGTTCATGCTCGGCGACCTGCACGACAAGCTCGAGACCGTCGGCAAGCTTGACCTCCTCGAGACGGTCGCCAACAAGGTCGTCGGTTACTACGACCGCCGCGGCACCGAGGTCAGCACACGTGACGAGCTGCAGCGTGCAGAAGCGCTCGAGAGGATCGCCGATGTGTCGCTGTCGCGCGGCGAGCTCGACACGGCCCACGCCCAGTACGACAAGGCGCGGCTGCTTCACGAAGGAATCCTCGCGCGCGAGCCCACGAGCAACGAAGCCACGTATGGGCTCGCGCGGACCTGGACACGCCTCGGGGACGTCGCATCCGCGCAGGCGGATACCAAGACCGCCGAGGTGAGCTACCGGGAGGCGACCCGCCGAATGGAGGCTGCGGTCGCGCGTGCGCCGGACCGCGTCGACATGGCGCTCGAGCTCGTCCAGGCGCGCCGCGGACTGGGCGACACCCTGCTCGCGCTTGGCGACGGCCCGGGCGCCGCAACGGCATACCGGTCTGGCATCGAGATCGCTGGCACCCTCAGCGCCAAGGTACCGACGGATCCTCGGCTGACGCGCGGCCTCGCGGTCCTCCACAGCCAGCTCGGTGCGCTGTTACTCATGCAGGGTGATGCAGAGGGTGCCCTGCGCGAGCAGCGCGTGGACGTGACGTTGTCGGAGCAGCTCGCGGCAGCGTCGCCCATGGATACGCGCGCACAGAACGATGTCGCCGGAGCGCACCTCCGCCTCGGCGATCTTCTCAAGGCGGCCGGTGACAGCCCGTCTGCACTCGCCGAGTTTCGCGCGTCGCTCGCGACGATGAAGCACCTCACCTCCCTGGATCCAACCAACCTGGACTGGGCCCACGATCTGTGCGCGTGCCACGACCGCGTCGGAAACATCCTGCTGGCCACCAACGACACGCCCGGTGCGCGCGCGCAGTACGAAGCGTGCCGTGCATTGCGACGACAGGCCGTCGAGCGCGATGCCAAGACCGTCGAGCGCCGCGGCCTCGGTGTGAGCCAGAACAAGCTTGGCAACGTGCTGGAGACCGAGAAGAAGTTCGCGGCGGCGCTTGCCGAGTACGAGTCCGGCCTACCGATCTTCGAGGCGATGGCAGGAGAGGACGCGACGAACGCCGCCGCGCAGCGCGACCTGGCGGTGAGCCTGTACCTCACCGCGGACATGCTGCTCGCGACCGGACGTCGCGCAGCCGCGCTCGAGCGTCACCGCCGCGCCCTCGCGATCGGCATCGCGCTCCACGCGAAGGATCCGACAAATGCGATCTGGGAGAGCGACGAGATCGAGGGCCACATGGCGGTCGGCAAGGTCCTCGTCGCGCTCGGCGAGAAGGCAGATGCGCTCGTCGAGTACAAGGCGGCGCTCACCCTCGCCGAGGCGGCCGTTGCCAGGGAAGCCGATAATCCGCAATGGGCCGGCTACGTGACCGACACGCGGGGCGCCATCAAGGCCTGCTGTGCCCGTATGAAGTAGCGGCGGTGGAGGATCCATGCGCACCGCGACACAGACCCGTGGGCCCGAGCGCAAGCGGGCGGGCATCGCTGTCAGCGCGCGAACAGCGGACGAACATCACCCGGTTGCTCATTTCCTCCGGGCCAGGTCACGCCGTGCGCGACGAACTAGCGGATAGTGGCGGCCATGCTTCGCACAGCGGTCGTGGTCGGGATGTTCGCGCTGGGCTGCGTGCAGAGCGCGAGTGTGCGTTGCGCGGATGGCGTGACGTGCCCCGAGGCTACGGCCTGCGATCCCGTGCACGGTGGCTGCGTGCTCGCCGAGCAGCTGACGAGCTGTGTTGGCGCTGTCGACCGGACCGCGTGCAGCATCAACGGGGCTCAGGTCGGAATCTGTCTCGACGGGATTTGTCTGCGGGAGGGGTGCGGCGACTTCCTGATCACCGGCAACGAGGACTGCGACGGAGATCAGCTGCGCGAGATGACCTGTACCGCCATCGGCTACCACATGGGCGGCGTACTGTCGTGTTCGCGCAACTGCACCTACGACACCAGCGGGTGCATGCAGATCTGCGGCGACGGTGTCGTCGATCCCGGCGAGCAGTGTGACGGTCCAGCCGAGGTCAGCGTGGCGGATTGCCAGGACGCCGCGATCGGCTTCTACGATCCGGGCGTCGTCACGTGCAACTCGCTGTGTCGCTACGACACCAAACTGTGTACGGGGGCGTGTGGTGACGACACTCTCAACGGTCCCGAGGTCTGTGACGGCGCGGACCTTGGCGGCGCCGACTGCACGACGCTCGGCTACTACAGTGGACCGGGCCTCGGATGCCTGGGCATCTGCGGCTTCGACACCGCGAACTGCCACGACATCTGCGGTGACCGCACGGTCAATGGCCCCGAAGCGTGCGATGGCTCGCCCGCCAGCACCTGCGTCGCGAACCAGTTCTCGTACGGCGTGGCCGCATGCTCGGGTGCGTGCAACAGCGATCAGACCGGGTGCCGCAACGCTGGCTGGTCGCCGCGTAACCTGAGCACGACGCAGTGGATGTACGCGATCTGGGGCACGGCGTACGACAACGTCTACGCCGCTGGCGATGCCGGCACGATCCGCCACTACAACGGCAGCACATGGTCGGCGATGAGCTCTGGCGTCTCGAATACGATCAATGCGATCTGGGGTACGGGATCGAACGATATCTTTGCCGTCGGTAACAGCGGCGTGGTCACCCACTTCAACGGGACAGCCTGGACGCCGATGACCTCGAACGCGGGGAGCAATCCCTTGTTCGGAGTGTGGGGTAGCGCTTCGAACGACGTTTGGGCGGCGGGCACGGTCCTCCTCCACTACAACGGCACGAGCTGGTCGCAGGTCAACCCCGGCCTCGCAGGTGGCCCCATCTTCTTGGGGATCTGGGGCGCTGCAGCGAACGACATCTGGATGCTCACCACGGGCGCGACCAACGGCATCGCTCACTACAACGGCACGTCGTGGTCGGCGGTGAACGTCGGCACGATCAACACGCTGCTGGCGATCTCCGGCTCCGCCGCGAACAATGTCTACGCAGCGGGAAATTCGGGAACGGTGCTGCACTATGACGGCACGAGCTGGTCACCGATCACGGGCCTGTCCAACAGCTTCAATACAGTGTGGACAAGCGGCCCGAACGACATGTTCGCCACCGGCGGTGGCGATCTGGTGGTGCACTACGATGGGGTCGGCGCGACCATCGCCGTCGCGGGGACATCCAGCCCCCTGCTCGGCATGTGGGGTAGCGGTGCTGGCGACGTGTATGCAGTCGGCGCGAATGGAACAGCGATCCACTACGACGGCGTACGGAAGTTTACCGCGGCTGCGGTACCTGCCGCGCTGAACGCGTTCTGGACCGCCGATGAACAGGATGTCTTTGGCGTCGGCGAGACCGGAACGATCGTCCTGTTCGATCGCTTCGGCTCGTCGCCCCAGACGTCGTCCACGTCGAAGCGTCTCCTCGGAGTGTGGGGCACGAGCCCGACCAACGTGTACGCGCTTGCCGCGGACGAGCTCTTCCGCCTCGTCGGCGGTACCTGGGGCTCCGCGGTTGCGATCACGAGCGGCACCGCGAAGGCCATGTGGGGAACGTCGAACACCAACATCCTGATCGCCGGCAACTCCGGTTCGGTGCTGCTCTACAATGGATCCGTCACCACGCCGATGACGACGAACACGACCGCCAACCTTGCCGCGATCACCGGAACTGCGGCGAACGACGTCTTTGCGGTCGGCACCGGCGGTGCCGTCATCCACTTCAATGGCACCCAGTGGTCGACCATGGCATCCAACACGACGAGCGATCTCGCCGCGGTGTGGGCGAACGCGGCCAACGACGTCTGGGCGTCGGGCGCGGGCGGCAAGGTGATCCACTTCAACGGGACCACGTGGACTGCGTCCGTGATCGCCGCGGGCGAGGTGCTGAGCTCGTTGTGGGGTACGGGCCGCAGCGACCTGTTCGCCGGGAGCTCGACGAGCGGAACCGTCTACCACTACGACGGCGCCAGCTGGCAATCGACCGCCTTCGTCACCACGGGCACGCCGGTCAGTGCGATCGGCGGCACGCAGCACTTCGTGCATTTCGTCGACAGTGGTTCGTTGGATTCTCTGCTCTACCGAACCGCCGTCGTATGCGGCGGCACCGAGACCTGCAACGACTACTGGGACAACGACTGCGATGGCACCGTCGACGCGTGCGATAGCGAGTGCGCCGGCAAGGTTCCAGAGCAGTGCGCGAACGGTCGCGACGACGATTGCGATGGTCTCGTGGACTGCTCGGACCCGAGCTGCGGAAGCTTTCCAGCCTGCTGAGGCTCGTGACCGAGCCACGGTGGTACGAGGCGATCGAGCCTTTGCTCTCGGGCAGCGTGGCAAGGGTTTGCCACGGTTCTCGTCGGAGATTCGGTCCGCTATTCGGAGTGGTCGGCGATCGCTCGACAGCGCAAAGCACATGTGGTGCTGGGGCAACAATCGCGGCGGGCAGCTCACACGAATCGAGCCCACCACGGTGCCAGCGACCCATTTGCTTCAGGCGACCGACGTCACGCCGTAGCACGCGACTCGTCTGAGCCGGCCGATTTCCGCGAACGTTCTCGCTCGCCGAGGCGACCGGCCTATCCTAATGCGGACCCTCCTACGAGATTCCGGGTCCGAAAGTGAAAAAAGCAGGCAGGACCGCGACTCGCTCACCGCGGTCGGGCGCATTCGCGTCTCTCAGCTCAGAGCGACTTGTAATAGAGGTGGACTGCTCCGGCGCCTGGCTGGCTGGCGTCGTCCGGATCCGCGGCAGTTGCGCTCGGATCGCCGATCGCACCGCACGCGAACGTCGATCCATCGTAGGACAACGCGCAGGCCTTCCCGAACTGGCTCGCGGCGCGATTGTTCGAAGGCTTGACGTAGTGGAGCTGGGGCCAGGTCCCGCCGGTGCGGCCGAACACGTATACGGCCCCCGCGTCGGTGGCCGAGTTATCGGCCTGGTTACCGCCCCACATCGCGGCACCACTATCCTCGAGCGCCGCGCCGGACGCGAGGTAGTCCCCGTTGCCGGAGAGCGCGACTTCGTCGCCGAAGAAGTCATTCGCGCCCGCATTGGAGGGCTGGAGGAAGCGGTCGGTCGACCAGGTGGTTGCCACGCGCGAGAACGTCGTGACCGCACCAACGTCGATTGCCGAGAACAGGCGTGCTCCGACCGCGAGGACATTGCCGTCCGCGGACAGCGCGATCGAAGTGCCGAACAGATCGCCGGCGGCCGGCGACATCTGGGTCAGGTACGTCTGCTGGGTCCAGCTCGGTCGCGCGAACACGTAGACGGCCCCGTCGTTGGTTGCGACGTTGTCGCGCCCGGGCGCGGTGATCGCGACAGTCGCGCCGTCGGCGGACAGCCCGACATCGTAACCGAACGTGTCGAGTGCGGTCGGCAGTGGAGCCTTGGTGAACCTCTCCTGCGTCCACACCGAGCCCACGCGTGTGAAAGTGTAGATCGCACCACTCTGGTTGCCGATCGACGAGTCGCCGGGCGCACCGACGACCAGCACCGAGCCGTCGGCGGACAGCGCGACGGTCGAGCCATAACGAGTGTTCGCACTGACGATCGGGAAGACGTTCTCCTGATGACTCCACACAGTTCCCGTGCGCGCGAACACGTAAGCGTGGCCACCCTCGCCCTCGAAGGGTGCGCCGACCGCGATCGTGTTGCCGTCGCCGGAGAGTGCGATCGACAGGCCGAACTCCGCCGCCGCGGTCGGGTTCGATGACTTCAGGTATGCCTGCTGCGTCCACGGCCCGGCGCGGTCGCGGGCGAACACGAACACAGCGCCGCTCGCGGGAGTGGAGCGATCGGCCTGGTCCCCGTCGACGCCGACCGCGTTGCTGTCCTCGCCGAGCGAGCTCACGGCCATCGTGAGTCCATCGTTGGATAGCGCGATGCGCCACCCGAACGAGTCGCCATCGTGCGGCAGCATCGGCTTGAGGTACGACTGCGCGGGCAGGATCACACCCGAGTCGCCGTCGCCGCCGTCGCCGCCGTCGTCGCCGAGCACGAGATCATCGAAGCCGATGCGCCCACACGCCGCGACGAGCGCGAACACGGAGACCCACAGAGCTCGCAATCGGCTCGATCGGGCCGCTTTGTTGCGCAGGGTTTTCGGCGACCAGGTCACCCAGTGTCCGCGCTGCGGCGATGCCCTGTGCGTGCTCGCGTTCATCACCGACCTACACGTCACCGCACACATCCTCGAACACCTCGAGCTGACCTCCGACGCCGTGCCGTTCGCGCCCGCACGCGCTCCGCCCCATGACCCTGTCTCCGAGCAGGAGCTCGGCTCCTGAATTTTCAAGCCTCGACACCGTTGCCACGGTGCCGACCGCGAGTCTGCGCCGTGCGCCCATTTCCGAACCTCCCGACGGTCAGCTCGCTCACGATTCACGGGCAGGTTGTCATGAGCGTGAATGCTCCGACGGCGGAGCCGTAGCCCTCGACGATCACATAGTAACTCTTGCCGGCTTCCGCGGTGAACGTGATGGTGTCCGTCATCGCGCCGGTCGAGCTCGCGTCGATGCAGTAGGGATTGCGCGGATCGCAGCCGCCGCCTGGAACCGCCGCGAGCACGACGAGATCGAGGTCCTTGTTGCTGGTGAGCGCGACCGTCACGTCGCCCGCGTTGAGCGGACCGATCTTGTAGATCGTCTCGCGTCCGTGCTCGGCGACGCTATCGCAAGCGTACGTGGAGAGCTTGCGAGTTCCGTTCTGCGTCGTACCTGGTGTCGTGATGTTGCAGGCGAGCGCCGTCGTATCGGCGGTGAGGCACTGTCCTCCATCGTTGCAGGGAGTCTGGCCCGCACAGTCGGGGTCTCCGCAGTCGTAGAGCCCGTCGCAGTCCTCGTCGATGCCATTGTTGCAGGTGTAGTAGTCGGCCTCCGCGCTGCAATCGCGCTGCCACTCGAGGAGATCGTTCGCGAACGGCACCGCGTAGCTCCCCGACGTCGCGTAGAACGTATCGTTGCGCTGCGTCGTGGTCTTGCCCCAGCCAAGGCCGTCGAAGTGAAGCACGACCCCGTTCGCGCCGCTTGCGAACACGTCCGCCGGGCCGTTACCACCGACGCTGTAGAGCGCGTCGGTCGTCGGCGAGTCCATCTTGCGCCAGGCACGGCCGTTGTAATGCAGGATCTTACCTCCACTCCCGACGGCGAACACGTCGTTGGCTGCCGTTCCCCACACGCCATTGACGTCGTAGACGAGCGCGGGTGCGGGCATCGTCGTCCAGGTCCCTCCGTCGAAGTGAAGGAGCGTAGCGCCCCAGCCGACCGCGAACACGTCGGTCGGTGTGTGAGCCCACACCGCGCGCAGGGATGTCGTCGTCGGGGACGTCATGTTCGACCACGAGCTGCCGTTGTAGCCGACAATCGTGCCGTTCGCGCCGACGGCGAACGCGCTCCCAGCTCCGCTGCTCGACACTGCTTGCAGCGATGCCGTGGTCGGCGCGGTCATCGAGGTCCAGGCCGTCTGACCCGTCGCGCGTCGCGCAATTCGACCTC
>JAYVWH010000768.1:0-3410 GCA_043786265.1 Kofleriaceae bacterium
GGTGGAGCGAATGCCTGCGCGTCGTAGTGCGCTTGCGGTTGTGCATGCGCCTGCGGCGGCCGTGGTGCGAACGGCTGCGCCGGCTGCACGAACGACGGCTGACCCGGCGGCGCGTACGACGGCGGCGGAGAGGGCGGCGAATCGTTGGACGGGGGCGCTTGGGGCGGCGTGTACGGTGCGGGCGGCTGCATCGAGGGCTGCGAGCCGGGACGAAATGGCGGTGCCTGCGAGGGACCGGACCGCGGCGGCGGCAGGCCAGGGCGCGGGGGCGGCAAGCCGGCGATCGTCGTCGGAACCAGGGGGCGGCCGCCCGGCGGTTTGCCCGACGGGTCGTCTCCATCCTGTGACATCCCCGGAACATACAGGGATCGGCGATACTGTGGTGATGCGCGGGTGGGTGCTCGCTGTACTGACGACCGCGGGGTGCGTGGGCGATGACCTCGTTGCGTGCCCGAACGGTGTGCTGTGTCCTGCGGGACTAGCATGCGACGTCGCGCACGCGACGTGTGTCGCGCCCGAGCAGCTCGCAGTCTGCGAAGGTGTCGAGCAAGGTGCGGCGTGTGCGACCGCTGCGATCGCTGATGGTCGGTGCTTCGATGGCGTCTGCTTCACCGCGGGTTGCGGCAACGGGTTCATCGAAACCCGTGAGTTGTGCGACGACAGCAACACCGCTAATGGCGACGGGTGCTCGTCCGACTGCGTCTCGCGAGAAGTCTGCGGTGACGGCTACGTCGACCTCGTGCGCGGCGAACGTTGCGATGACGAGAACCTGAGCGGTCGTGATGGCTGCACTGCGACGTGCACGGTCGAGGACATGCTGTGGAATCAGCGCAGCGTCACCGGTCCGGGCGCGCGAACCGGCGCCGCCGCGGCCCGCGACTTGGCCTACGGCTACGTGTTGCTGTTCGGCGGGTCGAACAATTCCGGGAATCCCGACGATACGTGGACGTGGAACGGCTCGCTGTGGCAGTCGCATCCCGGTCCGGGGCCGTCCGCACGCGCGCTCCACGCGATGGTGTATGACCCCGTGCGTCATCGAACCGTGATGTTCAGCGGCCTCGTATTCGATGGTGGTATCGGCAACGAGACATGGGAGTGGACGGGCGAGGTTTGGGTCCGCGCACGTCCGCCGGTCGCGCCGAGCGGGCGGGTGTTCATGAGCCTCGTGTGGGACGGCACGCGCGTGATCGCCTTCGGCGGTACCGATTTCACGACCTTCATGGACGATACGTGGACCTACGACGGTGTGACGTGGACACCGGTCGTGACCGCACATCGCCCAACCCCGCGCGCGACTCTTGCGATCACCCACGAAGCGAATCGCGTTGTCATGTTCGGCGGGGTCGATGACGGTCCTGCCGGTCTCGGCGATACATGGGTATTCGACGGAACCGATTGGAGCGAGCTCGTAACGCAAGGCTCTCCCGGGCCGTTGAACGTTGCGAAGCTCGCCTACGATCCATCGCGCGGCGTCAGCGTCCTCGTTGGTGGCGATCCCAACGATCAGACCCGTCGGACCTGGGAGCTCGATGGTTCGACGTGGACGCAACGGACGCGTGCTGGCGATCCCGCCCTCACAAACGGCGTCCTTGTCTATGACCCGATCCGGCAGCGCGTCGTCCAGTACGGCGGCGCGACGGGGGGAACGGCGTCAGGAGAGATCTGGGAATGGGACGGCATCTCGTGGAACGCGCGACCACTGGCGGCGCTGCCCGATTCGCGCCGCAACTGCGCGATGGCGAACGATCCCGAGCGTCGGCGCGTGGTGATGTTCGGCGGCCAGGGCACGAGCGGAATCACCACGTCGCGAACCTGGGAGTGGGACGGCCAGGTGTGGCGCGCGTTCGACGCGCCAATGCCACCGGCGTCGCGCGAGAACGCCGCAATGGCGTTCGACCATGTCGATCACGAGCTGCTCCTGTTCGGCGGCAGCGACACGACAAACTTCGGCGACACCTGGACGTGGAATGGTGCGCGCTGGCTGCAGCGAGCCACGATCGGTCCCAGCGTGCGCTCGGACCCGGCGATCGCCAGCGACAGCACACGTCACCGCATCGTGTTGTTCGGTGGGCTCGGGGGCACCGGTGAGCTCGGCGACACCTGGGAGTGGAACGGCACGGTCTGGACGCAGCTCGCACCCGCAACCTCGCCGCCACCTCGCCTCGGTGCGCGCATGGCCTACGATCCAGTGCGGGCGCGCATGGTGCTGTTCGGTGGATCGAGCGCGAGCAAGGATCTTGACGACACCTGGGAATGGGACGGCACGAACTGGCAGCAGATGTCGTCAGCGATCATTCCGACCCGCCGGAACACGCACAGTCTCGTCTACGATCCATCACGTAACCGAGTCGTGATGTTCGGTGGCGTGCTCAGCAGCTCTTCGATGTGGGAGTGGGACGGCGTCACATGGACGCAGATCTCACCGATCGGAGCGCCGTTCCTCATCACCGGGTCATGCGGCGCGTACGACGAGGCCAGAGGCGAGGTTGTGTCGTTCGGTGGCAGCTTCCTCGGGCTTACCGACGACACGTACACCGCGCATTTTGCGGGCGACGTCGAGGAAGTGTGTCTCGACGGAATCGATGGCGATGGTGACGGCGCGATCAACTGCGCCGACACCGACTGTGCGCGCCTGTGCCCTTGATCAACCCAAACCGATTGGTGAGCCCGTCGAGGCATCGAAAACGGTGTTCTCCCCGGCCGCCACGTGATAGTCCCGCCGCAATGCCGCGTCACCTGATTCTGTTCGCGTTTCTCTGGCTGATCGCAGCGTGCGGTTCGGACGATGGCGCCAGTTGCCCGATCGGCGCACTCGGATGTGCTTGCACCGGAGGCGGGGGATGCGACACCGGCTTGGCCTGCAACAGCGCGTCCACGCGCTGCGAGCAGATCGGCGGATGTGCCTGCGATACGGCGTCGAGTTGCGACGCAACCTGCGTGTGTGATCCAGACTGCGGGGGCGGTGGATGCACTTGCGATACGTCGTCGAGCTGCCAGGCCGGCTGCACGTGTGACCCGGACTGTGGCAGCGGAGCGTCGGATCCCGTGTGTTCCGGTGCGATCGATGGCTGCTGGCAGACGTGCATCACGAATCACACGCCGACCTCGACCTGCGCTTCGAACTGTACGATCGGCAATGGTGTCGGCTGCTACGCGCTGTGCAGTGCGAACAGCACGCCGACGTCGACGTGCGAATCGATCTGCGGCACCGCCACGGCGACCGCCGAGAATGCCTGCTACGGCACATGCGTCACGAACAGCACTCCGACTTCGACGTGCGAGTCGATCTGCGGCAACACTGGCGCCTGCGGCGAGTCGGGCTGCTACGAGATCAGCGCAGCGAATTCGACGCCGACATCGACGGCAGAGTCGATCTGCGGCACGACCACTGGCCTCGGCGAGAACGGGTG
>JAYVWH010000769.1:0-3328 GCA_043786265.1 Kofleriaceae bacterium
CCAAGCTGTTCACCACCAAGGGTAACAGCTGGCTTCACATCAAACTGACTGTGGTGGTGTTAGGAGTCTTGTCCGTTCACGGCATGGTGCGCGCACGCGTGGCGAAGTTTAGCCGCGGTGAGAGCCCCCAGGTGCCCGCCTGGTACTGGAGCGTGCTGGTAGCTTCGATCGTCGCGATCTTGATTCTCGTCACGCGCGTCCGCTTTGCTATGAGCCACTAGGTGCGAACGATCATCCACGTCGACCTCGACGCGTTCTACGCGGCGGTCGAGCAACGTGACGATCCTGCGCTGCGCGGCAAGCCTGTGCTCGTCGGCGGTACCGCCCGCCGGGGCGTGGTCGCTTCGTGCTCGTACGAGGCCCGCACGTTTGGCATCAAGAGCGCGATGCCGATGGCCGAGGCGATGCGCCGCTGCCCGCATGCGATCGTCGTGCGGCATCGGATGGATCGGTACGTCGAGGCTTCGCGTGGGTTCTTCAAGATCCTCGGCGACTACTCACCGGAGGTCGAAGGCCTGTCGCTCGACGAGGCGTTTCTGGACGCGACCGGCAGCGAGCGCCTGCTCGGCGACGGCCGCGCGATCGGTGAAGGCATCAAGCGCCGCGTCCGTGCAGAGCTGTCGCTTGTAGCGTCGGTCGGCGTCGCACCAATCAAGTTCGCCGCGAAGATCGCGTCCGATATCGACAAGCCCGATGGGCTACGCATCGTCACGCCGGACGAGCTGCTGCCGTTTCTTCATCGCTTGCCGGTGACGCGCCTGTGGGGCGTCGGCGAGGCGACAAATGCGGTGCTCGCAAGCCTCGGGCTGTCCACAATCGGGGACGTCGCGCGCTACCCCGAGGCGGCGTTGATCTCGCGGCTGGGCCCCGTCAGTGGCCGCCACCTCGCGGCGCTCGCACGTGGTGAAGATTCGCGCGGCGTGGTGGCCGAGCACGACGCGGTCACCGTCGGCCATCAGGAGACATTTGACGACGACATCGACGACAAGGGCGAGCTGTCCGTCATCCTGCTCGACCAGGCCGATCGGGTTGCTGCACGCCTGCGCGAAAGCGAGCTGCGGGCCCGCTCGGTGGTGCTGATCATCAAGTACGACGATTTCCGGCAGATCACTCGCCGCACCACCCTCGACGCGGCGACCAGCGATGGCGGCCTGCTCGCGCGCACGGCCATCGATCTACTGTCCAAGGTCCCGATCGAGAGCCGCAAGGGTGCGCGGGTCCGGCTGTGCGGGATCTCGACGACGAACCTCGAGCCCCGTGATGCGCCGCGCCAGCTGCTGTTCGACGAGGCCACCCGCGCGAAGGGCGAGCGCCTCGGCGACACGATCGACAAGATCGCCGACAAGTTCGGCAAGGGCACGCTCAAGCGCGCGATCCACGTCCCGCGCGAACGCGACGACGACTAGATCGTTGACGTTGACTTGAACCTGAACCTGAACGTTCACGTCGATGTCGACGTTCTGATCGCCATTGCGATCAGGTTACTTGCCGCTGACGGCGGGAACCCAGGTCGCCGCACTCGCCTGCGGCCCCACCGCGACAAACGTGAACTTGCCGCGCCGCCACGCTACCGCGCGCAGATCCCCATCGGGGCGCTCGACGAGCTGCGGCCCGATGCCGCGGGAATGCTGGACCAGGCAGGTCACCGGCTCGCCGCCGACCTTGAGCCCGATCAGTGCGGCGTCGCGATGGAGGACCTCGACCTTGCGCGCGCCGACGATCTGGGTCGCCTCGGCAGGGAGTGGTGCGCCTTTGCCGACGACGCCGATCGCCCAGGCGCGCAGCTCGCCAGGGGTCGGCGCCTCGAGATCCCAGGACTGATCCGACGCGCGGTGATAGCGAACGGCCTCGGTCATGATCTCGTCGTGGCGCGCCGGCAGCACGAGATAGATCGTGACGACGGTACCGATCAGCACCGACAGGGTGAACACGAGCGAGACCGAGACGCGGCGATGCGGCGGGCGCGGCGGGGTGACCGCAGGCTCGTCGCCCTCGATCGGTCCAACGGCTTCGGCTTCAACGAGGTTCATCGGGCATCATCGGCGGCGATCCGAACCGCCGTACGAACTCCTCCAGTACCTTGGCATGGAACGCCGCGTGGTCGACATGTTCGTCCTGCTCGATCTCTAGATGACGGCACAACAGGTCCGCGTTGGGGTGAGCCGCGGCGAGCGCTGTGGCGCATGCGCGCACATTATCGGCCCGCGCGTAGTGCACCATCGCGCTCTTGCCCGAGGGGTAGTCGAGCAAGCCGGTCCGTAGGCGAAGCTGCAGTACCCCGGCACCTGGCGGCGCGTGAGCTCCCGCCTCGGCGAGCGGGTACCACGGACAGAATCTCATCCCGATAAGGTAACGTCCGCGCGTGGAGCAGATCGAGGACCTCGCGCACCTGGGAGCCGTCGGCACCCGCCGCGTGGACTTCGGCCGTGCCGATACCGTGCCGGATCGGCTGATCCACGGCGATTCGTTCGCAGTGGCCGCGGCGCTCCCCGATGCGGTGCTCGACGCGATCTACATAGATCCACCGTTTGGCACCGGGACGATCCGGACCGGCCGCGGCCTGCGCTACGCCGATCGCGCTGATGACCCGGATGCGTTCGTGGCCTGGCTCCAGCCGCTGCTCGAGAGCAGCCGTCGCGTCCTCACGCCGACGGGTTCGCTGTTCGTGCACCTCGATTACCGCGCGGTGCACTACGTCAAGGTCGCGCTCGATCGCCTGTTCGGGCGCGAGCGCTTCGTCAACGAGATCGTGTGGTGCTACGCCGTCGGCGGCAAAGGCCGGCGAGGCTTCGGCCGCAAGCACGACACGATCCTGTGGTACGCGCGTGGCGACGACTGGGCGTTCTATCCCGATGCAGTTCGCGTGCCCCGGCGTGGCGGCTCACATATGCGCCTCGTCGACGGGGTCCAGGAGAAGACCGACCGCAAGACCGGACGCGTCTACCGCTACCCGGTCCACGCGGGCAAGGTACCCGAGGACTGGTGGACCGATGTCGAGACCCTCAATCACTCCGATCGAGAGCGCACAGGCTGGCCGTCCCAGAAGCCGGAGCGCCTGATCGCCCGGATCCTCGCAGCGGTGACCCAGCCCGGCGACCGCACGGCGGACTGGTTCGCGGGCTCCGGTACCACAGCTGCCGTTTCCCAGCGGCTTGGGCGGCGGTTTCTCACGGTGGACCGGGAGGCCCAGGCCATCGCCGTGTGCGTCAAGCGGCTCACGGCGCAGGGTCGAGCGCTCGCAGAGTCCGGAACAGCCCCGCCACCGCTGGAAATTCAGCGCTAGTCGGGCGAAACTTCCGAGGTTCCTGATGACCGCCGAAGCATTAGA
>JAYVWH010000770.1:0-2532 GCA_043786265.1 Kofleriaceae bacterium
CATGCGGAACATCAACTCGCTTATCACGGTCCTCGCTCTCTCCTTCGCGTCCATCTCGGCCATCGCCTGCGCCACCAGCGGCGACGAGATGACCGACGAGACCTCCGACGCCGAGTCTAACGCCAGCGCGCCTGGCAAGGTCGACCTCTGGAAGTCGGAAGACGGCCAGTTCCGCTTCCACGTCGTGTCGGGCAACGGTCGCATCCTGCTGACCTCGGAGGGGTACACCTCGCGTACCGGCGCCCTCAACGGTCTGCTCTCGGTCCTCGACAACGGCGTCGACCCGGCGCAGTACCTCACGAACAGGACCGAGACCGGCAAGTACAGCCTGCACCTGCGCGCCGGCAACTACGAGACGATCGCCTTCACGCAGGCGTACTCGACCAAGTCGAGCGCGACGCGCGCGATCACCTCGTGCGTGAACGCGGTCAACAGCTACCTCGACAAGATCGAGTCGAACACGACGGCCGCTCGCGTTGCGATCGACCAGGGTACGAACGGTTTCCACTTCAACCTGCACGCGAACAACGGCCAGGTCGTTCTGTCGTCGGAGAACTACTCCTCGAAGGCGGCAGCGTGGAACGGCGCGTTCGCGGTTCAGGACGCCGCGGCGCTCGAGAGCTCGTTCGCCATCAAGACGGCGACAGACGGTCGCTTCTACTTCACGCTGACGGCCGAGAACGGCCAGGTCGTCGGTGTCAGCCAGCTCTACACCACCAAGTCGTCGGCGACAGCTGGCGTCGCGTCGGTCAAGTCGCTCCTCGCTTCGATGGACCTGCTCTAGGCGACATCGCGACCACGTAGTTTTTGATCGGGGAGGCGCGGCAGTGATGCCACGTCTCCCCGTTCGCTATTTCGGGTCGCGCGCGGGGCCGACGATCGCCCACAACACGACGACCAGCCACAGCACGAGGGAGAAGAACAGGGACGCAAAGCCTGCGATCGTCACCGCCATGACGTGACGGTGCTTGCGACGCTCGGCGTCCGAGTTGCGTGAGCTTCCCGCCGGCCGCTACGTCGTCGAGTCGGTCGATGAAGCGCCAGCGTTGACGGACGACGAAGATACCGGCCTCGAGCAGGCGCTCGCCTCTCTGCGCGGGGGTAGGGGCCGTTCCGTGGACCAGGTTCGCCAGACCATCGACGCCATGCTTAGCCGGTGACGATCCAGTTCGCGCCGGAGGCCGAGGCGGACTTTGTCGCGTTGATCGGCTACGTCCGCGATCGGAACCCAGTTCGTGGCCGCCGACATTGGGGAGCGGATCTTCGCGATCATTGTAACACGCGACTGCGGTCACATCTTGTCGCAGCCAAGGCGCGCGAGGGAGGGCCGCTGCTGGCGGGGCAGCCCGGAGAGCATGCCTTCGCGCGCGGGGGCTTCCACGCCGGTCCCGGAGGGGCAACGACACGAGACCTCGCAGGGCGGGTTCGCGGATTCCAGATCGGAGCACCCAAGAACCCGGGCCCCAAGTCGGAACCGGTCGATCGGCGCGGGGGGCAAAACGGTTGATCGGCGCGCGGGCAGGGCTCCCTCCTGCTTGGGTTCTTGGGTTCTTGGGTGCTCTCCTCTGGAAGCATCCGAAAGCGCACGCCGCGCCACCTCACGACGGTCGTCAGTTCGATTTTGTGACGCTGATCGTGCGGGCGAGGTGAAGGCCGCGTCGCTTGAGCAGGCGATAAAGCGTCACGGTGTTGATGCCGGCGACCTTCGCGGCCGCTTTCACGTTGCCGCCGTGCTTCGCGAGCAGGTCGGTCAGGTATTGCTTCTCGAGAGGCGCGAGCCACTTCTCGCGCGCTTCCTCCAGGGTCGCCTGTGAGGGCTGGGTCGGTGCGCGCGGATTCTTTGGCGAGCGGTCCTGCAGGGGCTTCGGCAGGTCCTCGACGCGAAGCTCGTCGCCCGTACACAGGATCACCGCGTGCTCGATCGTGTTCTTGAGCTCGCGCATGTTGCCGGGGAAGTCGTACGCTTGAAACCGCGCAAGCACGTCCGGGCCCAGGCGCGGCGCCGGCTTGCCATATGCGGTCGCGCTGGTCTCGAGGAACACGTTCGCGAGAACCTCGATGTTGTCCTTGTAGCTGCGCAGCGGCGGTAGCTCGAGGGTCATCACGCTGAGGCGATAGAACAGGTCGTCGCGGAATGCACCAGTCGTCGCCATCGCCTCGAGGTCGCGATTGGTCGCGCAGATCAGCCGCACGTCGACACGATCGGGCGCGTCGTTCGAACCGAGTGGTTGGACCTCACCTTGCTCGACGGCGCGCAGGACTTTGGCCTGCAGCATCACTGGCAGCTCACCGACTTCGTCGAGGAAGAGTGTGCCGCCGTCGGCCTTCTGGAACTCGCCCACCTTGTGAAAGCTCGCACCGGTGAATGCACCCTTGACGTGACCGAACAGGATCGACTCGAGCAGCGTCTCGGGAATCGCGGCGCAGTTGACGGTGACATAGGGCTTCTCTGCACGACGGCTGTTCCAGTGGATCGCGCGGGCGACGAGATCCTTGCCGGTGCCACTCTCCCCACGGATCAGGATCGGAGCG
>JAYVWH010000771.1:0-9481 GCA_043786265.1 Kofleriaceae bacterium
TCAGAACGTTCAACCGCGGTGCCTTGCGGAGTGGGCGATACGCGAGCCGCTCGATCGTGACGCCCATGATCGCGCAGATCACCATCGTCACGAGCAGCACGACCGGCAGCGCGAACGCTGGAGACCCCGTGCCGAGCCAGCCGAACGCGCCGGCCACGGTGAAGGAGATCCAGCCTCCCCACGCGACGATGTCGGAGTGGGCAAAGTTGATGAAGCGCAGGATGCCGTAGACGAGCGTGTAGCCCAGCGCGATCAACGCGTAGAGACCACCGACGGCGAGGAAGTTGATCGTCGTCTGGAGAAGGTCGCCTGCTGTGAGGCTAGAGCTCACTTCTTCTCGATACGCGCCGACATCGTCTGCTTGCCGCCCACGTACTTGATGATCACGGCGGACTTCATCGCGTTGCGGTTCTCGTCGATCGAGAATGTCCCGGTCACGCCCGTGAAGTTCTTGGTGGCCGCGATCGCATCGCGCAGGTCCTTACCCGACGTCGACGGCGCGCGCTCGAGCGCATCGAACAGTACGAGCGCGGCGTCGTAGCCCAGCGCGGCGAGGCCGTCCGCCGTGCTGCCGTACTTCTTCTGGTAGCTCGCCACGAAGTTCTTCACCTCGGGGCGGTCTTCCTCGGGCGCGTAGTGGTTCGAGAAATAGTTGCCGTTGATCGCGTCGCCCGCGATCTTGGGGAGCTCCTCGGAGTCCCAGCCGTCGCCGCCGAGGAACGGCGTGGCGATGCCAGACTCGCGCGCCTTACGGATGATCGTGGCGGCATCGGAGTAGTAACCCGGTAGAAACACCACCTCGGCACCCGCACTCTTGATCGACTGCAGCTGCGAAGTGATCTCGAGGTTGCCACCGGTGTAGGCCTGCTTGGTGACGATCGTGCCGCCCATCGCCTTGAACGCCTTCTCGAAGTAGTCCGCGAGGCCGCTCGAGTAGGCCTGCGCCTGGTCGTACAGGATCGCGGCCTTGGTGGCCTTGAGGTTCTCCTTGGCGAACTTCGCGTCGACCCAGCCCTGGAAATCGTCGAGGAAGCAAACGCGAAACACGTAGTCGCCGACGTCGGTCACGTCCGGGTTCGTCGACGACGGGGAGATCATCGGGATCTTCGCCTTCTGCGCGACCGGACCGCCCGCGAGCGAGAGCGACGACGCGACCTCGCCGAGGATCGCGACCGCGTGGTGATCGTTGATGAGCCGCGTGACGGCGGTGACCGCCTCGCTCTGCTTGCCGGCGTCGTCGATCGTGACGAGCTCGATCTTGCGGCCCTTGATGCCACCCTTGGCGTTCTTCTCCTCGATCGCGAGGCGAATTGCCTGGTCCGTCGAGATGCCGAACGTCGCCTGTGGTCCCGTCATCGATGCGAAGTGACCGACCATGATCGGTCCGCTCGCGGGCTGCGGACTTCCGCCGCTTCCGCCGCTGCCAGCACCGCCGTTGTCCTTCTTGCCCTTGTCGCACGCGGTGAATGCGAGCACGGCGCACGCAGCAAGCACGATCCGCAGACCTCTCCAAGTGTTCAGATTCACGGCGTTCTCCCTTGAGTGAACGGATGCGATATCCCGGCCCGCGAACGGGTGTCAAGCCGACCGCACATTACCTTCGCACTGCCCTGCGTCCTTGGCGCGGCGGCGCCAGGCGCCCCCTCCACGCCGACATCGAGAGTGGCCTACTGATGTTCGGCGCGCATGGACCGACCGTCACGCGCGTCGTCGAGGCCGACACCGTCCTGGGGGTGCTGTCGCTGTTCGCGTGTGGTGCCAGTCGGGGCTCCCCAAGGTGGCGGAAGGTGCTGTTCGCGTTCCTGTCGCGTAACACGCGCCGACCGACGGCCGCCGCGACCCTTGCCCTCGTCGGCTGGCAGCTGCTCCGCCATAAAGGTGCGCTGGGTCAGCTCGCCCTCGACTAAACCCCAGAGTTCGGCTGTGTTGATCCTGCGTAGGCCGGCGCATCGAGGACCTGACCGCGCAGCAGACGCCGTCAGCCGGCGAGTGCCAGCTCGGGCACGAAGATCGGGGCCGAGGGCTGCAGCATGGCGAGCTGGCGCAGGCGCTCGGTCGCGAACTGACCAGCGAGGCGCTGGTACGCCTCGGGCGCAAGCGCACGGATCGCCGGGATCACGTGGATCTCCTCGTACGATGCGTGGTCGCGCACGAGCTCACGCAAGTCGACGGCTCGCTCCCGCCACCGCTGCGAACCGGGGGGCGTACACACCAGCGCAGCCAGGGCGCCTTCCTGTCCGAGGTGGGCGGCGCGCGTGTCGCCGATCAGCGACCGCAGGTGGTCGCGGTGCGGCACGTTGCTTAGCGCGATCTCGAGAACGATGTCCTCGGCCTCCGCGTGTGCGGTCAGACCGAGCCGTACGCCATCGAGGGCAGTGCGTAGCTGTGCGGCGGTCTCGGCCGCGAGCAGCTCGTCCAGCGTGCACTCGAGATCGTGATGGTCTCGTGTCACCAGCGCCAGGAAATCGATCATGAGGCGACGTCGTGCAGTGTCGATGCCTTCGCACCCCGATGTCGCGTTGATCACGCACGCGCCACGCATGCGAGCGCGCATACAGATCGAAGCGCAAAAATGGGGGTTTTCTGGTACCGATCTGCCCGATCGGATGCGCACGCCGAGCGCCCGAGCGACGCTCTTTCGGGCGCGGCTGAGAGTTATCCTGCCCGTCGGTGCAAGGGTTCTCGACACAGCGCAGCGCGATCATCGCCGCAAGCCTCGTGCTCGTGCTCGTGGCTCTCGCGGTGCTCGGTCCTGCGTTCGCGGGAGACCCCGCAGCGCTCGACATCGATCGCGGACTGTCCGCGATCGGCGCGCCACTCGCTCCGTCGGCGCATCACGTCCTCGGCACCGACGCACTGGGCCGTGATGTGTGGGCGCGGATCGCGAACGGGGCCGGAACTTCGCTGTGGATCTCGAGCGTGGCAACGGCGCTCGCACTCGTCATCGGCGTCGCGATCGGCCTCGGCGCCGGCATCGGCAGCGAACGCGTTGACAACGCGTTGATGCGGCTCGTCGATCTCGCGCTCGCGTTCCCGTTCCTGCTCCTCGCGATCTTGCTCGCCGCCCTGTTCCACGAGACCAAGCTCTCGTCGACGACGGCGCCCGTGAGCGTGCCATTGGCGCTCGTCGGGTGGACCACATTCGCGCGCGTGCTCCGTACGAAGACGCGCGTGCTCGCTCGCTCCGAATTTGTCCTCGCCGCCCGCGCAGTCGGCGCGAGCAACACGCGTGTCGTGCTGCGTCATCTGATCCCGAACCTCGCCGGTACGATCGCGGTCGTCGCCGCATTCGCGTTCGCACAGAACCTGCTCGGAGAGGCCGTGCTGTCGTACCTCGGGCTCGGCCCTCCCCCGCCCGCTCCGACGTGGGGCAGGATGCTGTACGAAGGCCGACCGTTCTACCGCACAGCGCCGTGGCTGGTGATCGCGCCCGGGACGGTGATCTTGCTCGCCGTGATCTCGTTCAACCTGCTAGGCGAGGGCCTGCGTGCCCGCTTCGATCGCCAGGGCGCACGATGACGCGCTGGCTCGCCGCGGTCGTCGTCGTGCTCGCCGGCTGCACCGGCGATCGTGGTCCGAAGTTCGGCCGCGCAGGCAATGCGGGGCCCCGCGATGGCGGGACACTGCGCTACTCGACCCCATTCAACGTGCGCACCCTCGATCCCGCGATCGCCTACGACGAAGTCTCCACACCGGTGATCCATCCGCTCTTCGACACGCTCGTCGATTACGGCACAGACCTCGGGCTGGTGCCCCGCCTCGCCGAGCGCTGGACGGTGTCACCGGACGGGCAGATCTACACGTTCGCGCTCCGTCACGGCGTGACGTTCTCCGACGGAACGCCGCTGGTCGCCGCGGACTGCGCCTATGCGCTCGAACGCGTGCGTGCGATGACCGACTCGCCGTTCACTTCGTTCCTCACCGACGTGAGGAGCGTCGCGGCACCCGCGCCGGACCGGCTCGAGATCACGCTCGCAAAGCCGAATGCAGCATTCCTCTACGTGCTCGCGATGCCGTTTACGACGCCACTATTGCGCGCGCAGGTCGAGCGGGCCGGGGATGCACTGCGCAGCCAGCCGGTCGGCACCGGGCCGTTCGTGCTCGACGAGTGGGACGAGGGCCGCCGCCTCGTACTTCGCAGGAACCCGCGCTACTGGGACACCGCCCGGGCACACCTCGATGCGATCGTGCTGCTCGAAAACGTCCCGCGCGACACCCAGTTCATGATGTTCGAGCGCGGCGACCTCGACACCGTGGAGCGCCTGACGCCGCCCGATCTGTTGTGGGTCACCGCGCAGCCGGCCTGGCAGCCGTACATCCATCGCACGACGTTGATGAACGCGTTCGGCTCGCGCTTCAACGTGACGCAGAAGCCCTTTAGCGATCGCCGCGTCCGCCAGGCGCTCAACTACGCGGTCGACAAGTCACACAGCGTGAAGCTGCTCAACGGCTCGGCGCAGCCCGCGCATGGAATGCTGATCGCCGGCATGCTCGGCTACGACGCCGCGCTGCGGCCGTACCCGCACGATCCCGTCAAGGCGCGCGCATTGCTCGCCGAGGCGGGCTACCCGCACGGCTTCGATACGGAGTACGTGATCACGGCCGACGACGAGGGCGAGCGCGTCGCTGCGTCTCTCCAGGCTGACCTCGCCGCGGTCGGCGTGCGCGTGCGGATCTCGGAGCTGTCGTACGCGACCTTTGCCGGCGCCATCGCGAGTCGCACCGGGCCGGCGTTCTCTTACATCGGCTGGCTCGCCGACCTTCCCGATCCGACGACGTTCTTCGATGCCAAGTTCCACTCGCGCGCGATCAGCAATGAGAACAGCTCGAACGACTCGTTCTACGCGAACCCCGAGCTTGACGGACTGCTCGACACCGCGCGCGGCGAGCCTGACCTCGGGAATCGTGATGCGATGTACAAGCACGTCGAGCACGTGCTCTACGACGACGCGCCGTGGATCTGGAACTACCACCAGATGATGACCGAGGTGGTTCAGCCGTACGTGATGGACTACGCGCCGCACCCGGTGTTCTTGCGTGACTTCACCGAGGTGTGGCTCGACGTCGGCGATACCGGACCGGTGCCGAGATGATGAGGTACGTGTTGCGGCGTATCGCGTGGACCGTGGTCGTCGTGTGGTTCGTCGTAACCGCGACTTTCGCGATGATCATCGCGATCCCCGCCGAGCCCGCGCGTGCGCTGCTCGGTCCGCACGCCTCGGCCGATGCGATCGCGCGCGTGCGTACGCAGTACTGTCTCGATGCAAGCGTGTTCGAGCAGTACGGCTGCTACGTCGGACGGCTCGCGCGCGGCGACCTTGGCGAGAGCTTTCGCACCCATCGCTCCGTCGGATCTGTCATCGGCGAGCGGCTGTGGCCGACGATCCAGCTCACGCTGGCTGCCATGGCGTTGCAGCTTGCGATCGGTATCCCGCTCGGCATGTGGGCGGCGACCCGGCGGCGGCGCTGGCCCGATCGCATGACCTCGATCATCGCGTTGATCGGCCAGAGCGCGCCGACGTTCTTCATCGGAACGATCTTGCTCTACGTGCTCGCATACGGCCTGGGCTGGTTCCCGCTCGGTGGCTACGGCACGGGCGTGCTCGGCCGCCTCTACCACCTCGTGCTGCCTGCGACTACGCTCGCCGCGCTCGGCATCGCTTACTACGCGCGCCTGGTGCGCAGCGAGCTGATCGAGACGCTCGACGCCGACTACATCCGCACCGCGCGAGCGAAGGGCCTGTCGGAGCGCGACGTGATCCGACACCATGCGCTGCGTCCCGTACTCGCCCCACTGACGGCGTTGATCGGGCTCGATCTCGGGATCATGCTCGGCGGCGCTGTCGTCACCGAGTCGATCTTTGCTTGGCCCGGCCTCGGCCGTGAGGTCCTCCAGGCCGTGCTAGAGGTCGATATTCCGCTGATTCTGGGCGTCGTTCTCGTCAGTGCGGTCGCAATTGCGCTGGCGAACTTGCTGGCCGATCTGGTCGCGGTCAAGCTCGACCCACGCCTCCGTGACTGACGACCGCAAAGCTCGCGCGACTCGCTTCGTGATCCTGCTCGGTTGGGTCAGCTTGTTTGCGGACCTCTGCTACGAGGGCATGCGGTCCGCGATCGGCCCCTACATGGCGTTCCTCGGTACGACTGCCACCGCGGTCGGAATCGTGGCGGGCACGGGTGAGCTGATCGGTTACGCGCTGCGCTACTGGAGCGGCGCGCTCGCGGACCGCACCCACGCCTACTGGACGATCACGATCGCGGGCTACGCGACGAACATCATCGCCGTGCCGCTGCTCGCGTTCGCGGGCAGCTGGCCGATGGTCGCTGCGCTCGTCGCGCTCGAGCGCCTCGGCAAGGCGATTCGCTCGCCCGCAAAGGCCACGCTCACGTCGTTCGCCTCGTCAGATGTCGGCGCGGGCCGCGCGTTCGCGATCAGCGAGGCGATGGACCAGGCGGGCGGGTTGATGGGCCCGCTCGTTGTCGCGGGCGTGCTCGCGTGGCGTGGCGAGACGCGCACCGGCTTCGCGATCGCGTTCGCGGTGCTGATCATTCCCGCGATCACCGCCGTCGCTATCTTGCTGCGTGCGCGCCGCCTGTATCCCGACCCACGCGAGCTCGAGCAGGAGTCGACCGATCCCGATGCTCGGCTCGGGCCGCGCTACCGGCTCTATCTCGTCGGTGTGGCGCTCGTCGCCGCCGGCCTCGCCGACTGGCCGCTGCTCGCCTATCACTTCGAGAAGACCCACGTGGTCGGCACGACGTGGCTGCCGGTGGTCTACGCGGCGGCGATGGGACTCGATGGCCTGGTCTCGCTGAGCGCGGGCCTCTGGTTCGACTACGATCGCAAGGGCGGCGGGACCGGCGCACGCGTCCTCGCGGTGTACGTGATTGCCGGTGCGGCGTACGCGCCGCTCGCGTTTGCTGCGAGCGCCGCGGCTCCGTGGTTCGCGGTGGCCGGCGTCGCGATGTGGTCGATCACCCATGCGGCGACTGGCTCGATTGCCAAGGCGATGATCGCGGCGATCGTTCCCAAGAATCAGCGCGGCCGTGCCTACGGCCTGTTCTTCCTGGTGTTCGGCATCGCCTGGTGGGTAGGCAGCATGGGCCTCGGCGCGCTGTACGACCGCGGCCCAGCGCTCGCGGGGATCGGCGCGACCGTTTGCCTCGCCCTCGGCGCCGGTGTGATCATGGCGTCCGGATTGGGTGTCAGCAAAAGGTCGGACCAATCTGGCAGTTGATGGCTTTCTGACACGTTCGAACCAGGTTCTGAATACTTGGACCGCGCACGTCGTCTGCTTATTGGTCGGACCATGCGCAACATCGCCGTTCTCGCCGCACTGACGGGGACGCTTCTCACCGCTCGGCCTGCCGCTGCCTGCAACTGCGGACCGGACTGTATGCCGTGGCTCAACCCGTTCGCGTACGCGCTGGGACTCGGCGTTGTCGGCGCCTACGCATATGGGACCGGTGCCTACATCGTGGGCGATCTCGATGGCACCACGAAGACGACGAACTACTACGGCAGTGAGCTGATCCTCCATGGCTCGCTCGGCTCGCTGTTCCTCGGCGCGACGATCGATGCCGCGAAGGACAACAACAGCGCCGGCACCCTCATGCTCGGTAGCTTCGCGGCGCTGCACCTGACGCTCGCGACCAACGGCCTGCGCGGCCTCGCAAGCCACCGCGACGAGTTTCATCCCAACGAGACGCTGGTCACGTGGACCGTCGGCGCGGTCACCGGCATCAACTCGCTCGGATGGGCATCGGGCATGTCGGAGCGTCACGGCCGCACCTATGGCCTCGCCGAGATCGCGACCAACGCGCCGTTCGTTGCGGGCTACGCCTATCTCGCAAAGGATCGTTACGACCACGACCGCGGGGGTCCTGCGCTCGCGTACGCGGGCATCGCGGCGATCTCGGCGCTGTACGTCGCGCACGGTGCGAAGACCGCGCTCCTGCCCTATCGCGCGCCGAAGCTCGACATCCTCGGGACAGACTTCGCTCCGACGATCGTCAGCGACACCCGCGGTGAGCTCGCCCCCGGCGTCGCGACCGCGGGCACGTTCTGAGCTATAGCGAGCCCATGTCGACCGAGCGACCACACGGTACCCGCCGGGACCCCGAGGGTCTCGGAGATCGCAGCGTGCGTCAGGTCCGCGACGGCACACGTGCACTCGACCAGTGGGTTGCATCCTGCAACGAGGCCGCGTAGCGCTGACTCAGCCGCCACCGAAATTCAACAGCCGACGGGACATCGCCATCCCCGGCGACCTGGTTGCCACGCTCGACCAGGACTATCTGGTGCCCGGCACTCATAGCAAGATGTCGATTGCTCGTTCGCCGCGTCGCGATGAACAGCACCGATGGCGTAACCGTCGCCGGCCTACGAGCTTCCTTGGATAGGACCTGGTCGAGCGTTGGTAGGCATCGGCAGGCACGCGCATCCCAAGTGCCTCGTGGGGGCGCACGTCGTTGTAGTCGTGTCGCCAGTAATCGATCGCGCGCCGTTGAGCACGCACGTTCTTCGCGGGTGATCCGACGACCTCCTCCAGTGTGCGATGGAGCCGTTCGACTCCTGGAATGCGCCATCGAGGATCCGCTCGACCTCGTCACCGTCGGAATCGAATACCGCTTCCGCCCGAAGTAGAAACCGCGAGTACGCATCCTCGAGCGTGAGCACGTGACACCAGACACCGTCCCGTGTCCTGAACGTGCCCTTGAAGTCGATGCACCACACCGCGTTCCCGTGGTCGCACTCTGCAAATGGCAACTTCGTGATCACCGGGGCCTTGCGCCGCTTACGACGCTTCATCACAAGGCCGTGTCGCACCAGGATTGCGGTGATGCAGCTCGGGCTAGGCCACTCGACGCTCGGACACCTCTCGAGAAGCACGTGCCTCAGCTTGCGCGCTCCCCAGGTCGGCCGTTGTTTGCGGGCTGCAACCAGCAGCTCCTCGCTCTCCTCGCTCGTCTTGGTTGGCGACGTGTGGGGACGCTTCGACTTGTCGGCCAGCGCGTCGAGAGTGCCGCTGTCTCGATAGCGCTTGAGCCAGTCGTGCCCAGTCTGCCGGCTGACGCCGAACATGCGGCACAGTTCGGACACGTTCACACGACCTCCATCTGAAGCGCTCGAAGCGCTCTTCCCACTTCAGGACAAACTTCGTTCGCTCTTTCACGGCATCCGACACTTTCCACGGCATGCGGCCAAGACTGCATTTCCGATCTGTCAGGGATGTCCTTGGACTCGGGCAGCCCAGTGTCAGGCATGTCCGTGGACCAACGTGTCAGGCATGTATCAGGTCTGTACCCTTGATGTTTGTGATTGCGTCGCTTGACATCTTTATCGATGGTTATAAACTATGCTTAATCAAAATGGATCCGGGCCAACAGCCACTGCCATTCCGCCCGCACGGCGGTGCGCGCAAAGGCGCCGGCCGCAAGCCGGCCGATCCACGCCGCTCGCGTGTCCCGCACGTCGCCC
>JAYVWH010000772.1:0-8060 GCA_043786265.1 Kofleriaceae bacterium
CGACCACGTCCTCGATCGCCCGGCCGGTCGTCTCCACCATCGCGTGCGCACGACGGTAGTGCTGCGCGCGCTTGCGCCACAACACCAGCGCGGCATCGGGATCCGCCAGGAGGGGCCGCTCCGGACCGCCCGCCGCCCTCGCCTGCACATCCGCCACATCGACGCCGAGAGCAACGACGAGCCCCGCACCGCGCATGCGGCGCAGGTTGTCGCCGAACGCCGCGGCGCCACCGCCGGTCGCGACGACATGGTTGTCGAGCCCATCGACGATCAGTCGCTCGAGCACGAACGCTTCGAGCTCGCGAAACTTCAGTTGATCGCGTTCGACGAGCGCGGCAACGGGCTCGCCCGCTTTATCAGCAATCAGATCGTCGAGATCCAAAAACGAACGGCCGGTGGCAAGCGCGAGCTTGCGACCGACCGTGGTCTTGCCAGCCGCCATGAACCCGACAAGGAACAGGGGCGGTGACATGGGTCCTTACTGCGTGCAGCGGAGATTCGCCTTGTTCGTGATCTTCGGCGTGATGAACACCAAAATCTCGGTGCGGGTGTCGTTCTCGCGGCGGCTCTTGAAGAACCAGCCGATCACCGGCAGGTCCGCGAAGAACGGAACCTTCTTGTACGAGAGACCCGAGTTCCGCGTGTAGATACCGCCAAGCACACTGGTCTCGCCGTCGGCGACGAGCATCTCCGTCGTCGCTTCACGACGGAGGATCGTGGGGTCGCCACGAGCGCCGGTGTTGACGAAGTCGGGCTCGTTCTTGGTGACATTGAGCTTCATCGCGATCGAACAGTCGCCCTGCGACACGTACGGCGTGACTTCCAGCTTGAGGTCGGCCTGGACGAACTGCGTCTGCGTACCGGAGGCCGACACGACCGAGATCGGAATCGACACACCGGACTTGATGGTCGCGGACTTGTTGTTGAGGACGGTGATCTTGGGCGCCGACACGATGCGGACCGTGCCGGTGTCCTCGAGAGCGGACAGGCGGAGGTTGATGTTGAAGTTGCCCCCGACCGAGCCGAGCGACATGCCAATCGCTCCACCTTCGCCGGTACCCGTCGCTGCCGGGAGGTTGATGGCGAAGTCGGACGGCAGCGCGCTGATGCCCGCCTCCGGCGTCGAACCGTCGGTGTTACCGCCGAGGAGTCCAATCGACGACGGGAAGATCAGGCCCGTCGCGTTACCGCCACCCGCACCGGCCAGGGCGCGACCGCCCCACTGGATGCCGAACTGACGAACGAACGTGGACTGGGCTTCGACGATGCGCGCCTCGATCGTGATCTGCGGGGTTTGCGTATCGAGCGTCCGCGCGAGGTTGGTGATCGAGCTGCGGTTGTAAGCGATGTCGTTGATGATCAGCGAGTTCGTGCGGCCGTCGACCTCGATCGAACCCTTCGGAGACTTCATGCCCTCGAGCTTGGTCTTGAGGTCATCTGCCGACGCGTAGTTCAGCGTGACGACTTCGGGCTTCGGTGCCTCCGCCTGGACCGCCGCAGCGCGGCGCGCCGCCTCGTTCTCGTCTTCCTTGTCGAGCTCGGTGCGCGGAGCGATGCGATAGAGGTTGCCCTCGCGGCGGTACCAGAGGCCGTGCGACGCGAGGATGACCTCGAGCGCCTGGTCCCACGGCACGCGCTTCAGACGAACGGTGACCTTGGCATCGATCGTATCGGGGACGACGATGTTCACGCCGCCGGTGTCCGCGATGATGCGGAGCAGGTCGTGGATCGGCGCGTCCTTGAAGTCGAACTCGACGGTCGCACCGTGATAGATGCGGCGGCCGCGGCCACCGGCGCCCGGCAGCTGCGAGACGGACTGCTGGGTGACCGGCGTCGACGCCGCCCCGAAGCCACCGACGACAGTCGGCGGGATATTCGTGGTCTTCATCTTCTTCGCCGGCGCCGCCGCAACGACGGTGCTCGCGAAGCGCCAGCGGACGATACCGTTGTCACGCACGACCGTCGGGATGGCCGGGGCCGACAGCTCGGCGACGAAGCGGATGCGGTTCGGCGAGTGGCGGTCGTTGTACGAGCTGATCTTCTTCACCGGGCTGCCGAACTTCGACACGTCGAGCGTGCGCTCGAGCTTCTGTGCCAGCTGCGCGCCGTCGACGATCAGCTCGACATGGGTCGCGGTGATCTCGCCGAGCTCGACGCTCGCATCGCCCGCCATCGCGAGCTCGACGACGCCGCTCGCGTCGTTGCCTTTGAACGAGACGTTGCTGACCTTGGCAACCTGCGCCACGGCGACGGGCGCCGGTGCGGTCGCGGGGGTCGCGGCGACCTGCGCCTGAACCTTGGCTGCCTTCATCTTCGCGAGCTCGCGCTCCTCGGTCTCGCGCTGCTGGGCGAGCTGGGTACGGCGCGACTCCTCGCGCGACGCGGCATCGCGTGCCTCGGTGGCAGCGGCCTCGAGACGCGCGGCTTCGGACTGCTGCTGCGCGACCGCCTTGCGGCGATCGGCGAGGTCGGCCTCGGCGCGCTTGCGCTCCTCGGTGAGCTTCGCAACTTCGCGACGCGCAGCCAAGATCTCGTCTTCGCTCGCCTTGCGCGACTTCGCCGCGGCCATCTCCGACTCGGCCTTCGCCTGCGCCTTGGTACGCGTCGCGACTAGGTCGGCGGCGCGCTCGGCAGCCTGACGCTTCTGGTTCAGCGCCGCGAGGCTCGCCTCGGCCTCGCCCTTACGCGCGTTCGCTTCTTTCGCCGCCTGCATCGCTGCGGCGCGCTGCGACTCGACGCTCGCGAGCGCGGTCTTGCTGTCCGCGAGATCCTTCTTGGCATTCGTCGCCGCCTGCTCCGCGGTCGTGCGGCGCATATCGGCTTCCGCCGTCGCTCCGCGCGCCTTCGCGAGGCGATCCTCGGCGGCTTTCGCGTCGGCCACGAGCTTGGTGCGGTCCGCCGCATCGGCATTATCGCGCGCCTGCTGCGCACGCTTCATCGCAGCCTCGGCGAGCATGCGTTCTTTCACCGCCGCGGCCGCAGCCTCGCGCGCCTTGTCCTCGGCCGCTTGCGCCGTCGCTGCCTTCTGCTCCATCGCGGCGAGCTTCTTCGCTGCATCCGCCTTCACCGAGGCCGCTTCCTGCTTCGCTGCAGCCGCCTCGACCTTTGCCATGCTCGCTTCGCGCTTCGCCGCATCCGCCTCGGCCTTCGCCGACGCGACTGCGCTCTTATTATCCGCCTTCGCGCGCTCGAGTGCCGCGCCTGCCTCGGCCGCCTGGATCTTGGCTGCCGCGGCATCCGTCTTCGCCAGCTGCGCATCGTTCTTCGCGCGCGCCGCCTCGGCGAGTGCATCGCGGCGAGCCTGCTCGGCCGCCGTCTTCGTCTTGTCTGCTTCGATCTGTGCGAGCGCCGCCGCCTTGCGGGCATCGTCAGCATCGGTACTCGCCTTGGCTGCCTGCATCTTCGCCTTGGCTGCCTCGGCCTGCGCCGTGTGCGCCGCCGCCTTCGCCTTCGCGATATCCGCAGCGCTCGCCTGGGTGACTGCCTTCTGCGCCGCGTCGGCCTTCGCCGCCTGGTCGGTCGCAGCCTTGCGGAGGCGTTCGGCTTCGGCGCGCGCCTGGTCGGCGTCCGCCTTGCTCTGCACCGCGGTGATGTTTGCGAGCTCGGCCTGCCTCTTCGCAGCCTCGAGCTCGGCCGGGTTCGCGGTCTCCACCTTGCGAGCCGCATCGCGCGGCGTCACGATAACGACGAGCTCGTTACCGTCGGTCTTGACGTCGTAGCTCCCGGGCCTTGCCATCGAGACTATGATGCGGACCGCGCCGTCGTCGAGCTGTTGCGACGCTATCGTCGACACAGCCCACGTGTTCGGCTGGAGTACCGAGGCACTCTCATGGCCACGCAACGCATCGGCGAGCCGCGAGTGCGGCATGTCGATCACGACACGTGTCGGTTTCTCGAGTTTGTACACGGTGAACGTCGGCGTCTCGGCGCCGCGTACGTTCACGCGTGTGACTCCCCCATTCTCGGTGAATGAAACCGCGCGAACCTCATTGGAGGATTCGGCGTGCGCCGTCGCGCTGATCGAGATCGTGACAGCGGCGGCAGCGATCCATGTTCTGGCGTTCATGCGTGGTGACTCCTCGCGGCAAAAAAAATTGTCGCCCGGCTAGCATGCGGATCACAAATTTTCGATCGATTCGTGCGCGCTTATAGAAACGCGCGCTACTTCACGACCGAAGCAAAACCGTCTCGATTTCGACGGTCATGCAGGCGCCCACACCGTCGGTGATGTCGACGACTGATCCTGAGCTCGCACAACGTCAAAAGCCCCGGTGAATCACCGGGGCTTTGCAGCGTGGGAGGCGCGCTGGGTAATCAGCGCGTCGTTGGAGCGGCCGAGCCCGTGGCCGACTTCGGGACGGTAGGAGTCGGCGACGGTACCGGCTGGTTCCCTGGAGGCGGCGTCGGGTTCTTTGCATCGGGCGGAGCAACGACCGGCGCGCTCGGACCGCCCGTATCGATGTCCGGCTGCTCCGACACCTCGAGGGATTTCGGATGCAGCTGCATCGAGTACTCCTCGGGCGGCTGCGTCGGATTGCGACTGTCCTCTTCCGGCGACACGACGAACGTGACGTAGTCGGTTCCGATGTCCTTCACGACGGCCTTCTCTTTGCCGACGCAGTCACCGCGACGGATGATGTGACCGAGGTTGCCGCGGTCCATCATCAGCACCTTGCGCTGGGTGCCTTGCGAGACGATACCGACGAGCCGCAGATCCATGTAGCTGTAGTTCGACGCGACAAACTGCTCGCGGCGCGTACATGGACCGGTCGGCTTCTTGGTGTCGGTCTTCTCGACGAGCTCTGAAGGCACGATCACGAACGACTGGAACGGATCGCGCACCTGATCGGCCACGAAGTCACGGTCCTTGAACTCGTGACGGATCGTGTCGCGCTCGGGGCACGGTTCGCAGTTGTTCCCGCCGCCCGTGACGGGGAGGCAGTACAGGCCCGTGTCGCACATCGGCGCGTCTGGTGCGCACGTCGGTCCGGTCGCCTTCTCGACCTCGCCGCAGTCGATCTTCTGTTCGATCTGCACGCGCGGCTGGAGCTGCGGACCCGCAGCAGCAGCGGCCGGCTTGCCAGGACCCGCGGGAGCCGCTCCACCGGGCGGTGCTGGCGGAGGCGGAGGCGGCGGATCATCGCCGCACGCGGTCAGGACGGGCGCGGTGACCAGTGCGATCAGGAGCCATGCGTTCGTGCGCATCAGATCCCTCCCTTCATACGATCCATGCCGGCCTTGGGAGACCCGTTGCCTCCGGGCACCGTCGGAGCGTCCAGGATGTCTCCCGGATTGCGTTGCTCGTTCTTCTCCATCGCCTTGTCAGTGCGCTGCGATGCGCCCTTCGGTGTGTCCTTCGGCGCCATTCCGCTGCCCGCACCAGCGCCAGACGGACCCGGAGCGGTGGCGGCCTTCTTCCGATCCGGCGCCGGGGCCGACCCGTCTTCCATGCGGTACGTCGACGCGACGAAGCGCGCGGTCAGGTGAATTTCGCGATTGCGCACGACCGGCGTGGTGAGGGACAGGTTCTCGATCGACACGATGCGCTCCTGCTCCTGCACCTCT
Organism: Kofleriaceae bacterium; assembly: GCA_043786265.1. Taxonomy (GTDB): domain Bacteria; phylum Myxococcota_A; class Polyangia; order Haliangiales; family Haliangiaceae; genus JABFXX01. The sequence continues at coordinate 5,566 of JAYVWH010000772.1, forward strand.
TGCTCGGCGCCGGGCGTCGGCTCCTGCTGCTGTCCCGGGCGCTTGCGCTTGGGCACGAGCGACGCGAAGAACTTCTTGATCTGGACGTAGGTGCCAACAATCTCGTACTCGACCGGGACGCGTACGAAGCGCTCGATCTTCTCCTCGGGCATCTGGCGCGAGCGAACGACCTCGACGCCGGACTCGAGAACCTTGCGGTTCAGCGTCTCGAAGAATGCAGGAAGCTCGGCCTCGGTTGGCAGCGCCTTCTGATTCTCGGCGATGATCCGCGTGAGAACGGTCATGCGTTCTTTGAGCTTCTCGAACGCAGGTATGTCCGTCTCGAGCCGCTTGTTCAAGCCGTTCTTGCTGGCGTTCTCGTTGTCAGCCGCCTCGAGGTCTGCGTTGAGACCTTTGAAGACGAACTGGTAGTAGAGCAAGCCCAGCACCGCTCCGATCACGGCGAACACCATGACCTTCTGCCGGGTGGGCATGCGCGCGAAGTCAGCCATCGCGGACATCAGTAGGCCACCTTTCCGGTAATCACGAACTTGTAGTAGGTGATGCCCGATGACGAGTCTGTCGATCGTTCCTCGGTCTGTTGTGACACGTGGTCGAAGTAGACCGATGCCTGCAAACGCTTCGACAGCTGGATGATGTCGACCTGCGCCTGGGCGCCGCCGTCGAGACGGAACGAGCCGTCCTTGCTGTTGTCCGTGAACGACAGCAGCCACACGTGGTTCGGATCCCACGCGAGATCGAAGCGCTTGTTCGGATCACTCTGCGGACCGTTGCCGGTCTTGACCGCCATCTCCTCGGTCATCGTCGGTAGCTCGTTCGCCCGCATCAGGCGAGCGAGCTCGTGGAGCACGTGCGCCGGCACGACCTTCGCGGCCATCAGACGCGCGATCGACTTGCTACGCTCCTCGGCCTCGTCGGCCGCTTTCTTGAGCTCCGCGAAGCCTTTCAGCTGGCGATTCTTCGCCGCGATCTCCTGATCGAGCTGCGCGTTCGCATCGCGAAAGTCACGGATCTTGCTGCGCTTGGGTGCGTCGACGGCGAGGAACACGAGTGCCGCCGCCGCTGCGAGCCCGATGGCGCCGAACACGATGTCCTTCGAGCCTGGCTCGCGAACGCCTGACTTCTTCGCGCGTCGTTGTGGGAGTAGGTTGATTTTGATCATCGCCTAGATCACTTCGCCTTTGCGGCACGCATTCGGACCAGGGTGCGCGAGTCGCCCGGTGACTCGCTCCTCGCGGCTATTGGTTGTCCTCATTTGTCTCCCTGCGCACGCATCGCCAGGCCGACGCCGATCAGCGCCTCCGGTGAGTGTGCGGCCAGATAGGTCCGGTCAAGCGATGGATCGATCTCGACGCGCTTCCACGCATCGGCGACCTCGAGGGGCAAACGCGAGCGCCGTTCGATCGCACGGTGGAGCGACGCGACCTTCGAGCTGCCGCCGGCAAGCACGATGCGCGTGACGTTCGCGTCGGCGGTCGTGGCGAGAAAGAAGTCGAGCGAGCGCTGGAACTCGCCCGCCATGACCTCGGACACGCCTTCCATCACGCGGATGACTTCCTGCGGGACAACGCCGTCCTCGGTCTGCGTACCACCGACCTTGTAGGCTTCGGCCTCGTCAGCGGCGATGCCCATCTGTTTTTGGATCTCCTCGGTGTACGCGTTGCCACCGATCGTCACGTCGCGCGTGAACAGCGAGACGCCGCTGCGTATGATGTTGATGTTCGAGATTGCCGCGCCGATGTTGACCAGCACGACCGTCTCCTTGTCGTTGAGCGGGTAGTTCGCTTCGAAGCCGTTCTGGCTCGCGAAGGCCGCGACATCGACGACGTGCGGAATGAGGCCGGCATCGCGCACGACCTGCACGTAGTCGGAGACGACCTCTTTCTTCGCGGCGACGAGCAGTAGCTCGGTCTGCCCGCTCGACGTCATTGGATTTGTGACGTGATAGTCGATCTCGACGTCATCGCGTCCGAATGGAATGTGATGCTCCGCTTCGTTGCGGATGTTTGCCGCGAGCTCGTCGGGCTTCATCATCGGTACCGTGATCTTCTTGATGATCACGGAGTGACCGGCGATGGCGATCGCGACGTCTTTCGTCTTCAGCTTGAGACGACTCCACAGCTGACGAATCGCATCGGTCACGGCACTCTGGTCCATGATCGTGCCGTCGACGATTGTTTGCGGCACGAGCGGTTGCATCCCGAAGGCTTGCAACGCCCATCCCGTGCCCTTTTTCTTGAGCTGCACGGCCTTCACCGCTGAAGAACCGATATCGAGCCCGATGCATTGTTTGGCCATGGAACCCCTGCGACGAAAAATTTTGTCACGTCGCGGCGAGAACTCCAAAGAATCCTAAAAAGGATGCGCGCTTATCGAAGCGTGACGCCTCGAACGGGAGGTCAGGAAATGCCGTACTCCTTCATCTTGTAGAGCAGCGCGCGGTGGCTGATTTCGAGGAGCTTGGCGGCGTTGGTACGGTTTCCCTGGGTCACTCC
>JAYVWH010000773.1:0-2144 GCA_043786265.1 Kofleriaceae bacterium
GCCACGCACAGCTCGGCGATCCGCAGCGAAGACTCGGGGCCGAGCGACCGGATCGCGCACAGGATCACGCCATAGCGAATGCCGAATTCGCGCTTCGCAGTTCGCAGACCACGGAGCACCGCCTCGACGACCTGCGCCGGACGCAGACCTTGCTGTGTATGCAGCAGCGGCGAGTAGCGCACCTCGATGTAGCGAACATTCTCGGCCCACGCATCCTGCGCGAGCTCGTACGCGGTGCGCTCGAGCCCCTCCTCGACCTGCATGACGCTGAGCGTGATGTCGAAGGCGCGCAGATAATCGTCGAGCGAGGCGACGTGCTCGCCGGCGTACAGCAGCTTGAACAGCTCGCCGCGGTCGAAGGTCGGCAGCGCGACCTGCTGTTTCCTCGCAAGCTCGAGGACGGTATCGAGTCGCAACGAGCCATCGAGATGACAGTGAAGGTCTGTCTTGGGGAGCTTGTGGATCAGCTCGACCGGAATCTCGGCCGCGGTCGTCGTCATCTGGTCACTATCAACCTGGGGGCACGGCCTATGCAACCACGGTGTTGTCGCGGGGGCAGTACGCCCTCTACGGATCGGGAACCGGAGGAGTCATCGCCCACCGCTGACGTGGTAACGATGCCGGGCTCCCATGAGGTCCCGGTGGCCACTCCTCGTCGCACTCGCCGGTATCGCTGCGTGGCTGGTGGTCGCGCTGATTACATGGGCGGGCGCTGCCCCGCTTGGCCATGACGAGTCTCAGTACGCGATCTCCGCACGTGAGGCGATGCACGGTGTTCCCCCGCGCTGGTTTTACCTGTCGCTCGGCATGCACTGGATCGCCCGGCCGGGCATCTGGCTCGGCAGCAGTGAGATGGCGCTGCGCCTGTTCCCGCTCGTTCTGGGCGTCGGCTTCTTGCTCGCGGCGTGGGCCGTCGCGCGTCGCAGCGTGGATGCGCTGAGCGCCGGCCTCGCACTGCTCGTCATCGCCGGGACTCGCAATGTTGCGCGCTACAGCACCGATCTCCTGTCGGACATGCCGGCGGCTGCCGGGATGCTTGCCGCCCTCGCCGTGTTCCTGGGCGAGATCGATCGCGACGACGGACCGCGATGGCGGATCCTGCTCGCAGCACCGTTACTGGCCGCATCGATCTACGTCCGCTACGGCAGCGTCGTGCCCGTCGCGGTGATCGTCATCGCGGCCCTCGCCGTCGGCGCACGTACTTTGGCGCGCCGTCCGTGGCCGGTGATCGCGACCGCGGGCTTGTTCCTCGTTCTACTCGTGCCGCACTTCCTCGAAGCGCAAGAGATGACGGGTTCGCCGCTCGGAATCCTGCTCGCGAGCCGTGGTGTGCCGCAAGAACAGTACGCAGGCGAGGGACTGGTCACCTATCTCACCAGCAACCCGTTCAAGCTGTACGGATTCGTGGCCCCGGTCGTTCTCGTCGCGGGACTGTTCGCATTGCGCGTGCGCGATCGCCGGCGGCTGCTCGTGTGGCTCGTCGCGGTGGGCACGCTGGTCGCGATGGGGTTCACCACGCATGCGCAGCCGCGCTACATCTTGATCACGCTCGCGCTCCTCACCGTGCTGGGGACCGACCAGTTGCGCGAGTGGATAAGCCGAGTGTCACCGCGCATCGGCGGTGCCATCGCACTCGCGGCGCTCGTCATCGTCTGGCTCATGACCGCGCGTGTCCAGATGCGCTCCGCGGTTCACCGCGATCGCACCATGCGCGGCACCCTCCTGGCCGCATCGATCATCAAGCGTGATGACGCGGGTGCGCCCTGCGTGGTGATCGGATATCACTTCACGCAGCTCGAGTGGTACAGCGGCTGTCAAGCGCCCGTCCTCATGGATGCCGGCGCGGTGGATGTCGCGGAGCAAACCGGCCAGCGCGTGTATGTCGTACGCGACTACCTCCCCGCATGGGCCGCCGCGCCGCAGCCCGTGTTCACGACGTTTCCGGGGCGCCTCCACGTCCTGTTCATGCTTGCGGGCGAGATCGAGGTTGCAAGGCTCGATCGCCCATAGGCACATACGTGCGGCCGCGCGTATTCCTCGCGCCGCAACGCCCGACGGCAATGCGCGCGTCAACGTGATCGCCGCCGAGGCGGTCGCCATTGGTGCGAAGGTCCTGTGGCTGCAGCTGGGGATCAGCAACGACG
>JAYVWH010000774.1:0-3404 GCA_043786265.1 Kofleriaceae bacterium
CACGCTCGGGAACTTCGCGATGGCAAGCCGCTGGTCATCGTCGACCACGCTGCACTTCGGACGCAGTCCCCCGAGTGACGTGCCGCGCCCGCGCAAGAATGCGAGGTCCGCAGCGGTCTCTGTATTTGTCTCGACCGCCCGGCTGGCCGACAGCAGCTGCCCCACGTCGATGAGGGGCGGTGTTGTCCGTCTGCCTTCTTCCTGGGCGCGGCGAAACACACCGTCATGCTCGAATCGGAGTGCACCGACACGACTGAGATCGTCGACCGACAGCAGAAAATCCAGATCATCGAGTGGTCGGCTGTCGAAGGGCTGCCCCGACCGTCGCGCCTCGTCGCGCCGCTTTGCGTGGTCGCGAAGAATCACGCGCTTGCCCCATCCATCGGGTTCCGTGTCGGCGATTGCTCCGTGGAACACGGAACCGTTGGTCGCCTTCTGATGAAACTGCGGTCCGGCGAGGAGACGAAGTCCGGGATCGATCGAGAAGCGCTCGTCATCCGCCAGCCAAAGCGGGTCGTACTGGAACGCGCTCGTTTCGCGAGTCCCTTGCGATTCGTGACGGAGCACACCGACCAGCCTCGCGGCGTTGCCAAGGTGTACGCGCACGTTGCGCTTCATGGTGGTGGCCGCCTGACACGCACGCGCTTGGGCACCCGCTCTTCGTCGAGCAGCAAGCCTGCGTCATCCGTCCTGCGGTCGACGAGATCGGCGAACACGTCTCCGAAGCCGAGCGTGAACAGCGCCATCGCATAGACACCGAGACCTACGCGCAGGTCACCACGCTCCACACGCTGATAGGTGCCCTTCGACACCCCCACGCGCTCCATCATCATCTCGATGGTGAGCTGGCGTTTTCGACGTGCGAGCGCGATGTCCGCTCCGAACTTGGCGAGGGAACGCCGGAGTCGCGAAGGTAGAATCTCCTGAACGCCGGACCGCACCTAAGGGATTATATATTATCCGCTATGGCGTGCAAGGGCCGATATATTACCCCCTATTCACCCCGGATCCATGTACGCCAGCTTGCCCATCGCCTCGTACTCGAGCTGCGCTGCCTGCCGCAGATGGTAATTGCCGATGGTTCGTTCGCATCGGCAGCGAGGAATGCAGCGCGTACGACCGCATTGCGGATGTTGCCACCCGCCATCGCATACCTCTTGGCGAGCGAACCGAGATCGAGATCGGGGTCGCGCGGCGCATCGTTCGGGAGCATGGCCTGCCACAGCCGCGCGCGCTCGTCTTCGTCGGGCATCGGAAACCGCACGCGGACCGCGAGCCGGCGCAGGAAGGCTTCGTCGATCGCGGTGTCGTGGTTCGTCGTCAGAATGCAGATGCCGGCGAAGCTCTCGATCCGCTGCAAGAGGAAGTTCGTCTCCTGATTCGCGTAACGATCGTTGCTGCTCGTGACCGATGTGCGCTTGCCGAACAGCGAATCAGCCTCGTCGAAAAGGAGTACGGCATGCGAGGCCTCGGCGGCGTCGAACAGGGCCGCCAGGTTCTTCTCCGTCTCGGACGACGCGTAACCGATTGATCTGCCTGCCGTTCGAGCTCTTTCTATTCGGTGACGGCGCAACCCGGGCGTGCGAGAGTCCCGGCTTCACATGCGCCGAACCATTCCTGTGGTGCTGCTCGCAAGTGCGCTGCTCAACCTCAACGTCGGCGGGTCGTTCTGAGCCTGGTTCCTACCCCTCGCCTTGACCGACTGTTCGGTCGCGTGATCCGGATCGGCCGCGAGCGCGAAATGCGCTCCTCGGAGGCGCGCTATGTCGTTCTCACGAACATCATCACTGTCCTCGGGTCACTGTTCTCGTTCGCGTTCGCGCCCGTGCTGCTGTTCTCGGGGCACGCGATCTACCCCGCCCTTCAGGTGATCTACGCGCTCGGCTACCTGCCGGCCCTGTGGCTCAACCATCGCCGTCACCACGTTGCGGCGACCACGTGGCTAGTGCTCGGCAGCCACGCGTTCGTGGTGTCGCAGGTGCTAGTCGAGGGTCGCGGGTTCAACGTCCAGCTGTTCTTCATGCTTCACGCCATGCTCCCGTTCATGGTCTTCGCGCCCAAACACGATTGGCTGATGTTCACGCTGTCGGGGCTTGCCGGCCTCGATCTTGTGGCCGTGGTTGCGTTCGGCGACCGACTCCCGCAACTCGGCCCCTCGATCGCGGCCGCCCGACTCGCGGTCATTGCGCCCATCTTGATCGGCGGGCTGTTCGTCACGCTCGCGATGTGTGCCCATTATGCGCGGCTCGCGACATTGATCGCAGAGGAGCACCTCGATCGCGCACATGCGCGCTCCGAGGAGCTCTTGCTCAACATCCTGCCGCCGTCGATCGCGACCCGGCTCAAGACCGAGGGCGGAATTATCGCGGACGGATTCGCCGACGTCACGGTCCTGTTTGCCGATATCGTCGGCTTCACCAAGATCTCCTCGCGGCTATCACCCGCCAAAATTGTTGCGATGCTCAACCGGCTGTTCTGTACGTTCGACGACCTCGCCGGCCAGCTCGGGCTCGAGAAGATCAAGACGATCGGCGACTGCTACATGGTTGCCGGCGGTCTCCCCGAGCCGCGCGCCGACCACGCCGAGGCCGTCGCGCGGATGGGACTCGCGATGCTGCAGACCGTTCGCGAGTTCAGCGAGGAGAGCGGAGAAGCGATCGACGTACGCATCGGCATCCACTCGGGCCCGGTGGTCGCTGGCGTGATCGGCAAGCGGAAGTTTGTCTACGATATGTGGGGCGATACGGTGAACATCGCGAGCCGGATGGAGTCGCATGGCGTGGCCGGCGCGGTCCAGGTCAGCGACGATTGCCGCCGCCTGCTCGCCGATAAGTTCCAGCTGACCAAGCGCGGCACTATCGACGTGAAGGGTAAGGGAATGATGGAGACCTGGTTGCTCGACGGCATCGCGGGCGGGTCGTAGCTAGAGGACGTCGAGCCGGGTGACTAACGAGCCGCACCTGGGGCAGTTTTTGCGATCCGAGCGAGCACGGCGCGGGCGGTCGTCGATAGGCCGTCGGGATCGAGCGCCGCCTCGAGCGGGCGCAACGCGGTCGCGAGATCGAAGGCCCGAACCCGATTGGTCTCGTCGAGATCGTGCCACGCGGGGTGGTAGCGCAGCTCGTCGAGGGACGGTGGTCGGTGCGCACTCGCGACTTGCTCGACGAGGAGGTCTGCTTCTTCGCGCGTCATGCTCGCAGCTCCTCGGCGATGTCGACGCCCTTCTTGCGCAGGCAATCGGCCAGCAGCTGGCGAGCGCGCGTGAAATTCTGCAGGAACGTGTTGAGCCGCATGTTGAGTGACTCCGCGAGCTCGGTGTCATCACGGCCGCCAGCGCTGGTGATGCGCGCGTCGAACGCCTGCCTTGGCTTGGCGGGCAGGGCGTCGCGACACTGTGCGATCGC
>JAYVWH010000775.1:0-6471 GCA_043786265.1 Kofleriaceae bacterium
GACGGCGACGGCGGCGCAGGCAGAATCTTGGGCAAAGTAGCCCTGGGCCGCCATCTCGTCGGAGTGGAACCGAGCCGCCCGGTTGAGGTCTTCGCTCCAGACGAGCGGAGGGCCCGGCGTGTAGGCAACCTCAGGCGGTCATCTCGACCTGCGGGTCGCACCGCGCACGGTTGGACCACTCGTGCATGACGCGCTCTTCCCAGTTCGGGAAGCCGTTGACGGCCTCGCCGTTTGCGTGGGCCAGGCCCGACGTCAGCAAAATACCCGCCACGACGGTCGTCGCCCTCAATGGCCTCATCATCGCATCGGTTCCGACGAAGTTGACAGCGGGATCCCCGTTGGGGAACGTAGGGCGTGCTGGAGCCGACTTTCGACGACCGCGGCCTGGTGCCGTGCATCGTCCAGGACGCCGACCGCGGCACGGTGTTGATGCTTGCGTGGATGAACGCCGAAGCATTGCGGCTCACCCGCGAGACTGGTGTCGTGCACTTCTGGTCGCGCTCCCGACAATCGTTGTGGAAGAAGGGTGAGACGAGCGGCAACACGCTCGCCCTCGTCGAATTGCGCATCGACTGCGATACCGACGCGGTCCTTGTTCGCGCGAAGCCGGCGGGCCCGACGTGCCATACGGGCACCACCGCGTGCTTCTTTCATCGCGACGATGGCCCCGACGACGACGGTGCGCCCGCGGTCGGCGTGCTCGAACAGCTCGATCACGTGCTGCGAGAGCGCCGCGATTCCTCGACGGGCGAGAAGAGCTACACCCGCTCCCTCCTCGACAAGGGCATGCCGAAGATCCTCGAGAAGATCGCCGAGGAGCACGGGGAGCTCGCCGCGGAGCTACCGTCCGGGACGGACGAGCGTGTCGTGGCAGAGGCCGCAGACTTGTTCTTTCACGTGATGGTCGGTCTGACGGCACGCAAGATTCCCGTCGAGAAAGTCCTCGCGGAGCTCGCTCGGAGAGCCGGCACGAGCGGCCACGTCGAGAAGGCTGCGAGGCCGCCGAAACCGTGATCGATCTGCTCGCACCCGGCGGCGGTCTCGAACGCGCGATCCCGTACTACGAAGATCGTGTCGAACAACGCACGATGTCGGCGGCGGTCGCGCGCGCTCTCGAAGATGCACGCCCCCTGATCGTCGAAGCGGGGACCGGCACCGGCAAGACGCTCGCGTATCTCGTGCCCGCACTGCAGTCGGGCAAGCGCGTGATCGTGTCGACGGGAACGCGCGCACTCCAGGATCAGATCGCACGCCACGATATCCCGCTCCTGCGCACGATTCTCGCGCGACCGTTCAGCGCCGTCGTGCTCAAGGGCGTCGGGAACTACCTGTGTCGCCGACGCCTCGCCGAGGCGACGTCGCGTGCCGGGAGTGGGCCCGAGCTGCTGTCGCTCGTCGATTGGTCCGAAAACACCGATACGGGCGACCGCTCCGAGGTCGAGTGGCTGCCCGAAGCTGCGCCGCTGTGGACCGAGGTCACGACGACTCCCGACGCCCGCATCGGCCCACGCTGCCCGTACTTCGAGCGGTGCTTCGTCACGCAGGCGCGGCGCCTCGCGGAGAAGGCGGAGCTGATCCTCGTCAATCACCACCTCTACTTCGCCGACCGCGCGCTGCGTGCTGCGCATCCCGGCGCACGCGTACTGCCTGATCACGATGCGGTGATCTTCGACGAGGCGCATCAGCTCGAGGACGTTGCGACCGAGCACTTCGGCGCGCGCGTGTCGACGAACAAGCTCGGTCAGCTCGTCCGCGACGCGCATCTGTCGATGTCGCGCATGCCGCTGTGGACCGGCCGCGCCGCTGACGACGTGATCGCAGCGGTCGAGCGCAGCGGACTGTCATTGTTCGCGCTCGTGCGCTCCGCGATCTTGCAGTCCGCGAACGGCGAGCCCCGCGTCCCGCTCCCCGAAGGCTTGTTCGAGCACCCCGAGCGACAGACCGCCTGGTTCAAGCTCGACAGCGCGCTCGAGGACCTCGCCCGCGCAGCGGAATCCGAAAGCGAGCCGCCTCCCGACGAGGAGGAGCACGGCGATGCCGGCGCACGCGCGAGCCTCGTCGGCCTCGCACGGCGCGCACGCGAGATGCGCAACGACCTCGCCACGATCGCGGAAGCGCGCCAGCGCTCGCACGTGTACTGGGGCGAGACGAGGGCCACGGGCACGCTGCTCTCGGCCTCGCCAATCGAGGTCGGCGACCTCGTTCGCCGCTACATCGTGACCGCCGGTCCCACGCCGATCTTCACGAGCGCGACATTGGCTTCGGCGGGAGACTTCTCCTACCAGCGCACGCGTCTGGGCCTCGACGATCCGAACAGCTGCGACGAGCTGCTCGTGCCGTCGCCGTTCGACTACGCGAAGCAGGCGATGCTGTACGTGCCGCGCGACCTGCCGCCACCGGCCGACGACGGATTCTCCGCAGCGGCTGCCCAACGCACGATCGAGCTACTCGAGATCACGACCGGCCGCGCGTTCTTGCTGTTCACCTCGCACCGCGCACTGCGTGACGCCGCGACCCGACTCGCCAGCCTGCCGTATCCGCGCTTCGTGCAGGGCGATGCACCCCGCGCGACCTTGATCGACCGATTCCGCTCCACGCCCGGCGCCGTGCTGCTCGGCACCGCTTCGTTCTGGGAGGGAGTGGACGTCCCCGGCGACGCGCTCAGCCTCGTCGTGATCGACAAGCTCCCGTTCTCCCCCCACACCGACCCGCTGACCGCCGCGCGCATGCAAGCGTGCGCCGATGCGCAGCGCGATCCATTCCAGACAATCCAGCTCCCCGCTGCCGCGCTCGCGCTCAAACAGGGCTTCGGGCGGCTGATCCGCCGCCGCGACGATCGCGGCATCGTCGCCATCCTCGACTCGCGCATCGTGACCCGCACCTACGGCAAGACCTTCATCGACACACTACCGGCCGGGCTCCCGCGCACGTCTGCGATCGAACAAGTCCGTCGCTGGTGGGCACCCGCCCCGACCTAGCTACACTGGTACATGGTCCCGTTGATCGTGGTCGCCGCGTTCTTCGCCGGCTCGATCCCGTTCGGCGTCGTCATCGCGAAGCGCAGCGGCGTGAACATTCGCGAGCAGGGCAGCGGCAACATCGGGGCAACAAACGTCGGACGCGTGCTCGGCATCGGACCAGGCCTCCTCGTCCTTGGACTCGACACTCTCAAGGGCGCGGCCGCGGCAGAGCTAGCGCTGGTCTGGTGCGGCATGGACTGGGTGGTCGCCGTTGCGGGCTTCGCCGCGGTTCTCGGCCACTGCTTCTCCCCGTTCCTGGGCGGAAAGGGCGGAAAGGGCGTGGCGACGACGCTCGGCGTGTTTGCGATCTTGTCGCCCGCTCTCGCGATCGTCGGTATTGCCGTGTTCGCGGTCGTCGCAGGCCGCACGCGCATTGTCGCGCTCGGCTCTCTCGGCGGCATCGTCAGTGCCACGGTTTACGCCTTTGCGACAGGCGCGCCGCTGTCGGTCGAGCTGAGCGCGCTCGGGACGACGCTGCTGCTGATCTACACGCACCGCGGGAACCTCGCCCGCCTGATCACCAACTAGCAGCGATCTCCTCGACGGTCTGGGAAGCCACGCGATACTCGAGCTCTTCGAGCGTTTCGGTCTGCCCGGGAAGGATCGCCTCGGCACCGAGCAGCGCGATCAGCGGCTGCAGCACGAACCGGCGCTCGCCCAGCCGCGGATGCGGAACCTCGAGGTCCGGGCTACGGAACACGCGCTCGCCCCATACCAGTACGTCGAGGTCGATCGGACGCGGTCCCCAGCGAGTCTCGTTTGCGCGGTCGCGTCCGAGGAGCATCTCGTGCATCCGCACTATCGCGATGATCTCGTCAGGCGTGGCGTCCGCGATCCGGACACGTACCGCCGTATTCAAGAAGTCCGGCTGTGCAGGGCCCATGGGGGCGGTTCGATACAGCGGCGCGCTGCGCACGTCGCCAAGTTGCGCGAGACCCTCGCGTGCCCGCACGAAGCGCGCGCGAACCGCGTCCTCGCCACCGACGTTGCCGCCGAGGCCGATCACGAGCGTGTCGGCCGCGAGCGTCATCGCGCGGCGATCACGGTGTTGCGCAGGATCCCGATCCCGGCGATCTCGACCTCGACGACATCGCCGACCGCGAGGTTGCCGACACCGGCCGGCGTCCCCGTCGAGATGATATCGCCCACCTCGAGCGTCATGTGCTTGGTAACGAACGCGATGATCGTCGGCACATCGAAGATCATGTCCGCGGTGGTCGAGTCCTGCTTGATCACGCCGTTGACGCGCGTCTGGATGCTGAGGTTTGACGGATCGAGGCCCGGCACGATCCGCGGCCCGACCGGGCAGAACGTATCGAAACCCTTCGCGCGCGCCCACTGCCCGTCCTTTTTCTGGAGGTCGCGACAGCTGACGTCGTTCACGCAGGTGAAGCCCGCAACGACCGAGAGGGCATGGTCGCGCGATATATTTCGGCACCGGGTCCCGATCACGACGCCGAGCTCGCCCTCGTAATCGACCCGCTCGTAGCCGGCCGGGCGCTCGATCGCCGCCCCGTCGGCAATCATTGCGGAGGGCGGTTTGAGAAACATCAGCGGCTCCTCGGGAATCCCCTTGCCCATCTCGGCAGCGTGCGCGCGGTAGTTCTGGCCAATGCCGATGATCTTGCTGGGGACCTGCATGGCGGGAAAGGTAGGACACGTCCGAGGTCGTGTCATTGATCGATAGCGTTGCGTCCCCTACAATTTACAACGATGGGCCGCGCTCCAAACCCTGGAGGGCCACAACGTGTATCCGCCCACGTTGTGTCAAAGGCGAAGCCCTATCCGGACCGCGGCGAGCCAGACGAGGACGAGCCCACACACCTCGAATCGCAGTGGGAAGACGAGGCGAGCACCACCGTCGAACAAGGTGACGTCGCCGAGAAAGTCCGCACGCTCGGGTTCGCGAAGCACAGCAACACGAGTCACACGCAGACGGGCACCGGCGTCGACGAGCCCACCGTCGACGATCAACACTCCCCGGTGGTGTCGGCGATCACGCCGATTCGCGCCGACAACGGCGCTCGCCTGATCATCTCGCAGGGTAACGACGCCGGTCAGGAGATCGAGCTCCGTCCCGGCAAGGCGTACACGATCGGTCGCGGCCTCGATAACGACGTCGTGCTCACCGACATCGCCGTGTCGCGCAAGCACTTCGATCTCAAGTACGAGGACGACACGTGGATCATCGTCGACCGCGGCTCGGGCAACGGCACCGTCGTCAACGGCAACGTCGAAGACAACCCGTTCATGCTTGCGAGCGGCGACACGATCGAGATCGGCAACACCCTCTTTCGCTTCGACCTGCCGAACGGGGCACCGCGTCCGTCGGCGCGCGCCTTCGACGAGGATGACGAGATGTCGACGGTCGCGGGCAAGCCCCTGCGCGTCGAGCCGGTCGACGATCCGCCGCCACCACCGCCGCGGCCCATGCGGCCCATGACGTTGCCACCCCCGGTGCCACTGCGTGCCGCACACCTGAGCGCGCCGCCACCCGCGCTGTCTTTCGGCCCGCCGCCCGGGCTGCAGGCCGCATCGACGCTGCCGATGCCGCAGATGGCCAATCGACCGCCGCTCCATGTCGGTCCTAGCGAGCGGACGCTGATGGGCGATGCGATGGGCATGCCGATGCCGCCGCCTGTGCAGACGACGATGCCCGGCCAAGGCCCGTCGTATCCGTATCCGCAGGCGACCGAGATCCCGCCGCACTCTGTGCACGCACAGATGCTGATGATCCAGACGAACAACGGTCGCGGCGACGGCTCGACGGCGCACGTGCAGCCGCAGCACTACGACCCGATGCTCAACATGGCGCCGCCCCGCTATGCGCCGCCGCAGCTGTCCAAGCGGACCAAGCTCGCGATCGCGGGCGTTGCCCTTGCGCTGCTCACGGGCATCGTCACCGCCGCAGTCGTGAAGTCGGGCTCGGCAAAGCCGAAGGCACCGGTCGCGAGCGCGAAGACGGATACGAAGAAGCTCGACACGAAGACCAAGCCCACTGCGGAGCCGATCGACACGACGCCCAAGCCGGTGGACCTCAAGGCCGCCGAGTTGCCCAAAGGCTTGCTTGGCAAGACCGAGCCTGTCGACAGGACCGCTGAGGCAAAGAAGCTCGACGACGAGAAGGCCGCTGAGGCAAAGAGGCTCGACGCCGAAAAGGCCGCCGAGAAGGCCGCCGCGGACGCCAAGGCGCAGGTGGCCAAGGTCGCTGCCGACGCCAAGAAGGCCAACGCCGCAAAGGCCGACGACCACCGCGCAGCCTCCGACGCCAAGAAAGCTGCAGCCGCCGAGGCGAAGAAAGCCGCTGACGCCAAAAAGGCAGAGGCGAAGCGGATCGCCGACTCCAAGCGCAACAACGAGCCGAAAACCACGCGCGAGGCACGCGTGACCACGCCGCCACCCAAGCGCACGGCGACCGCGACCGATCCCTCCGCCGCGCTCGAGCGCGCCG
>JAYVWH010000776.1:0-5033 GCA_043786265.1 Kofleriaceae bacterium
GGAAGTGGGGACCTGCGAGACGACGATAGGTTGCTACGCGGCGTTCTCCGATGACCCCCTCTATGACGGCAAGCGCGACTACATGGGCTGCTGGCAGACGGCGCCTTCGGGGCCGATCCATGGCATGTGCCAGGGGCTCGACGCGTATGCGTGCTCGCGCCACGACGACTGCTCGCTGATCTACAGCAGCAACGCAGCCGGCACGACATTCATCCAGTGCGCGCCCGAGGCCGCCCCGAACTGCACCGGCGACATCGACTGCGGAACCGGATCGCACTGCCAGATCACGACCTGCGGCACCGACCCCAATTGCCCGTTGTGCCCCTCCTGCGGGGCGTGCCCAGAGGTCTGCTCCGGCGTGTGCGTGACCGATAACCCGAGCTGCGCGGCCGTCGATTGCGGAGCTGGCTATCACTGCGAGGAGCAGTGCTATCCGACGGACGGCACGAATGGTCCGGTCATGAGCTGGTGCAATACGGCGTGCGTGCCCGACGCGTCGAGCTGCACTCTGCTCGACTGCGGTCCGGGCTACGTGTGCACCGAGACCTGCGAGATGACCGGCAACGGGAGCTTGTGGTGCGGCGCGGTGTGCACGCCGACGACGGTCGATCCTGGCTCGTGTTACGGCCAGGTCGCCTGCGATGCACTGCCGCCGGCTTGCCCGACGGGAACCACCGCCGGTCGTACCGCGAGCTGCTGGACGGGCTACTGCATCCCGAACGCGGACTGCGGTCCCCATGATCCCGGCGAGTGCTACGGCCAGGTGCTCTGCGACGCAGTCGGCCCGGCGTGCCCGAGCGGCACGACGCCAGGCATCGCGAACGGCTGCTTCACCGGCTACTGCATCCCGGAGAGTCAGTGCACGGCGCCGGCATGCGAGACCCTGTCGAGCGAGGCGGCCTGCAGCGCCCGCGGCGACTGCACGACGATCTACACGGGGACGAACTGCACATGTACCCCGAACGGCTGTACTTGCAGCACCTTGAGCTACGCTCGCTGCGAGACCGCATACATGCCGCTGTAGCCGGCTTCTAGCCCCGGTTCCGCGACGGGCATATGATGATGTGTGGCCGTCCGAGGACCGGGGGATGACGACCGCCCGACCGTTGATCTGGGTCCACGCCCAGACATGGTCGACGGTGGCGACGGAGATCCAGGCGATCTCGGTCCCGACGAGGCCACGCACGCCGACGGCGAGCTCGCCGAACCGACACGGACGCTGACGCCGCAGCCAGGGGCGAGCGTCCACGGGATGGCGACGCAGCAGCTCCCGCGCCGATCCGGCGGTGAGTCCCAGACCAAGTACTCGACCGCGACGTCACCCGCGGAGGCGATGAAGCTCGAGGAGCTCGCGCGCACGCAGATCTTCCTCAAGGTCGCGATCATCACGTGCTTCTGCGGGCTCGGGGCTGCGTTCGCCACCGCCGGCGATCCGTACACGTTCCGCATCCTGGTGATCGGCTGCATCGTCACGACCGCCGGTGCGCTGTGGATGCTGACGGTCGTGCGCAACGTCGCGACGTTCTCGCATGTGAAGGCATTGCCGCCGGCGTGCGTGATCGCGTTCGGTGCGTTCGGCGGTGTCTTCTACTGGGGTCCGGCGTCGCCCGTGGCGGCGATGGTGACCTACGGCATCTACTTCTTCAGCCTCGGCTCGAACGCGCGGATCACGACCGCGATGTACCTGCTCGTCGCTGCGCTCCACGCCGCCGTGATCTTCGTGATCATGGGCGGCGTCGTTCAGGACCGGGGGATCATCAGCATGCAGAACCTGCGCGTCATCGATCAGGTGGGCGTGCTGATGGTGGTCGAGTTCCTCTACTTCATCACGTTCTACACGGCGCGGCGTAGCCAGCGCGTGACCCTCGAGCACGTGTCCAACCTCGAGCAAGCGGTGCGCGGCGTCGCCCAGCGCGAGGCCCTGCTCGCCGAGGCGCGGGCCGAGCTCGACCGCGCGCTCAAGATCGGTGGCCCGGGGCGGTTCACCGACCAGCAGGTCGGCAGCTTCAAGCTCGGCGTCCTGATCGGCCGCGGCGGGATGGGCGAGGTCTACGAGGCGCAGAAGGTCGGCGGCGGGGAGGCGGCGGTCAAGCTGCTGCACCCGGGGACGCTGTCGGACCCGACGCACGTCGCGCGCTTCGTGCGCGAGGCACAGACGACGTCGAAGCTCGACTGCCCCCACATCGTTCGGGTGCTCGAAGCGGGGACCACGACCGGCGAGGTCCCGTTCCTGGCGATGGAGCGCCTACGCGGCCACGACCTCGCCCACCAGCTGCGCCGCCAACGCCGGCTCGGGCTGCCAGCAGCAGCGTCGCTCGCGGAGCAAATCGCGGCGGGCCTCGAGGCTGCGCGTGTCGCGGGGATCGTCCATCGCGACCTCAAGCCGCACAATGTCTTCCTCGGCGCCGAAGGACTGTGGAAGATCCTCGATTTCGGGGTCAGTAAATCTGGCGGCAGCGGGACCCTGACGCAGGGCCATGTCATCGGCACACCGGCCTACATGGCGCCGGAGCAGGCGCGTGGCGAGGACGTCGACCATCGCGCCGATGTTTACTCGCTCGCCGCGATCCTCTACCGCGCGGTGACCGGCCATCCCGCGTTCACGGGCAAGGATGTTCCGACGACGCTGTACGACGTTGTCTATCGCGTGCCGACGCAACCCTCGATGCTCGTGCAGCTTCCGGCCGACGTCGACCGCGTGCTCGCGCTCGGTCTCGCGAAGGACGCGCGCGATCGGTTCTCGACGGCGATCGAGCTCGCGACCTGGTTCACATCGGCGACCCGCGAGGAGCTCACGGCCGAGCAGCAGCGGCGTGCGAACGACCTCATGGCCAAGCACCCGTGGGGGACTCGGCAGACCTGAGATCTCATCGCGATTCCATCGGCCGCGACCGCATGGTACGTGTTGTGAAGCAGCGTTGTTTGCATGTCACGTGGACGCGTACTGATCCTCTGGAACCAGGTCGATGACGATGTCGTCGACCTGTGGCGGCGCGATGGTCGAAAGACTCCCGATTGGGACCCGAACCTGGTCGTCGAGCCGTGGGACACCGTCGCGGAAGAGATCGCGCAGATCGCCGACTGCGTGAAGCAAGGCGGGTACGACGCCAAGTCGATCAACATCGGCGACAACTTCGACACGCTGCTCGACATCGTGAAGACCGAGAAGGCCGACGTCGTGATGAACCTGATCGAGTGGTTCCACGATGACATCGAGCACGAGACCCACGTGCCCGCGATGTTCGAGCTGCTGGGCCAGTCGTACACGGGCAACCGACCGCTCGCGCTGTCGCTGTGCCAGAAGAAGCCGCACGCGAAGTCGCTGCTCGCCGCGGCGGGCCTGCCGGTGCCGCGTGGGATCCTGGTCGATTTGCTGATGGGCAAGGCGCCCGCGGAGCTGCCGCTCACCTATCCGATGATCGTGAAGCCGGCGTTCGACGACGCGTCGGGTGGCATCGATGCAGGCTCGGTCGTGCGCGATCGCAAATCGCTCGATGCGCGCGTCCAGCTCGTGGTCGGCGACCACAAGATGCCCGCGCTGATCGAGGAGTTCATCGAAGGACGCGAGGTCCACTGCGCGATCCTCGGCAAGACCCCGCTGCCGCTGTACGAGATGGAGTTCAAGCAGGGCTCCGTCGATAACGATGGGCGCGCGCTGCCGAACATCATCACGTACCGTGCGAAGTGGGATCCGTACAGCCGCGACCACTACGCGATGGAGGGCAAGTGCCCCGTCGACGACCTCGACGACGCGACCGTGCACAAGATCCAGTCGATCGCGTTGCGCGCGTTTGCGGTGCTCGGTTGCCGCGACTACGCGCGCATCGACATGCGGCTGCGCGCTGGTACCAACGAGCCATTCATTCTCGAGGTCAATCCGAACCCCGATCTCGCGGATAGCTGCGCCTTTGCCCAGTGCGTTCGCGCGAGTGGTCGCACGTATGCGCACGCGGTTCAGGAGATCGTGGGCTTTGCGCTGGACCGCGCGAAGAACCGCACCAAAGGCGAGCCGTTTCCGTCGGAGACGCTCACTCGCGAGTACGTCGCGCAGCGCGGCCGCTCCACGCGCTGACTCGCGAAAACTTGCGGTTGGGGCATAAAGGGCCGGACAATTAACGCTTCCACCTCCAAAGGAGATCGTTAATGCAAGGTCTAACGTATGTGCTCGCAGGTCTGATGATTGCGTCCCCCGCAGTCGCTCTCGCCGATGACGCGGTGCCCGCGCCCGCCGAGGGTGAAGCTGCGCCGGCTCCGACAACCGGCGGCGAAGCAACTCCGGCGGCAGGCGGCGGAGACGCGGCCGTCCCGATGAAGAAGATGACGGTTGGCGCCGATCTCGCGTTTGTTCTGCCCCTCAGTGACTACGGTGATGTTGCCAGCGCGGCGATCGGTGTGCTCGGTCGCTTCGAGTTCGCGGTCAACCCGCAGCTCTCCGTCACGGCGCGCGTCGGCTACCTCTACAACCTGGTCAAGAATGTCCCAAGCGGCGCCAGCGCGAGCTTGGGCATGATTCCTCTGTTATTGGGTGGCACCTACAACATCGGTACAAGCGGCCTGTTCGCCTACGCGGAGGTCGGAGTGACGAACATCCGTGTATCGGCTTCCGCCGGTGGCATGGACTTCAGCGACTCGAAGACCAAACTCAGCTTCGGCGCGGGCGCTGGTTACCAGATGAAGAAGATCAAGGCGCGCGCGGGATTCTTCATGCCGGGCTCCCAGGATAACAGCGACGGCATGGGCGGCACGAAGACCACGACCCTGTTCGGTATTCTCGCGTCGGTCGGCTACGACTTCGCTTCGTTCTAGCTCGTCGCGAGTCCGTTCTTGACCGGTCGCAATCGAGGTCGCTCCTCGGTTGCGACTTTCTGTCGTTTGGGCCGCAGACCCGATACGATGGCCGCATGGGGATGCGAGCACTCTCGCTGGTGGCCTTTCTTTGCTCGGGTTGTTTCTCTACCTCGAGCTATCAGACCGCGCACATGCTGCCGCAAGGGGCGACTCGCCTCAGCGTCGCGGTCAACAACTACGAAGCC
>JAYVWH010000777.1:0-2186 GCA_043786265.1 Kofleriaceae bacterium
CCCGGCGACGCGAACACCTGCGTCGGCGTGACGTCAAAGTCGCCCTTGTTACTGTGCACGTTGGCGCCGACCGGCTGTGAGATCACATCGATCGTCACGCTGCCGGCCGGTGGTGCATTGCGCGCGCGGGGCTTTGCCGAATCGGGGGCGTGATCTCCGCCGAGCACCACCAGCGCGACGACACCAACGCCGAGCACTGCGACGCCCGCGATCGCGGGGAGCCACAGCTTGCGTGGAGCGCTCGGTGGGATCACTGCACCGCGCGCTCGCAGCGCACCCGTGCCCGCTCCATCGCGAAGCGCAGCGACGAGCTCGGCGGCTGTCCGGTACCGATCGTCGGGATCCTTCGCAAGCGCCTTGCGCAGCACGCTGTCGAGCGCGCTCGGCATTCCAATCGCGCCGCGCGATGACAGCGTCGGGATCTCCGCGCGGAAGTGCTGCTCCATCATCCCCGGCACGCTCGTCGCGGAAAACGGCTGCACACCCGACAGCAGCTCGAATGCGATCACGCCAAGCGCGTAGCGATCCGACGCCGGCCCTGCCCCGTCGACACTCCACTGCTCGGGCGCCATGTATCCCGGCGTGCCAAGCCATGTCCCTGCCCCGGTCAGCGTGCCCGGCCCGGTGCCCTTCGTCGGTACGCCGTCGCCCTCGTTGACCTTCGCGATCAGCTTCGCGATACCGAAGTCGAGCACGAACACCTTCGGCGGCTTCGAATTCGACAGCACGATGTTGTCGGGCTTGAGATCGCGGTGCACGACGCCGCGCCGGTGCGCAGCATCCAGGGCATCGGCGATCGTCTCGAGGATGTCGAGCGCTGCGCCGAGCTCTAGCGGACCATCGACCAGATGCGCGCGCAGCGAGCGCCCGTCGATCAGGTCCATCACGAGATAGAGGCGGCCGTTGTCGAGCCGCCCGAACGCAAACACGTCGACGACGTTGTCGTGATCGATCTGATTGACCGCGCGCGCCTCGCGAATGAAGCGCTCTGCGGCCTCGGGTGACGCGGCGAGCTCGTGGCGCAGCACCTTGATCGCGACGCGCTTACCGATCACCGGGTGATTGCCGGCGTAGACCTCGCCCATCGCGCCCGCACCGACGAACCTCTCGATGAGGTAGTCGCCGACGGCAGTACCCGGCGCGAGCCGCCCATCGCCATCGCCATCGCCAGTCGGACGCGGTTCGGATGCGAGCGTCGGGCTGTGCGCAAGCGGGCTCGAGTCCGCCATGTCCCTCATGGTAGCAGTGGGACACTGCGATCGCCGGCGAGGTTTCAGGCCGTTTTGGCTGCACCCACCTGTAGTTACCTCCGCTGTTGACGCCGCCTTGGCCCCGTGTCCAATATCCCGGACGCATGTCCGCAATAGCGCCGCTCCCCTTGTCGACACTTCCGGTCACGCGTCGCCTCGAAGTGCGTCGCGACACCATGGTGGTCGAAGGTCATGTGCTCGACGAGGTGGTCCTCGCCGGCTATGCGATCGGTCCCGAGCTCGGCACCGCGCCGGTCGTGGTCGTCGTCGGAGGCATCACCGCATCACCCTTTCCGTTTGGCGATGCGGCCACGGGTTCAGAGCCATGGTGGCTGTCGCTCCAAGCACCCGACCTCATCGATCCGGTGCGCCACACGGTGCTGTCGCTCGCGTGGCCGGGGAACGGCTCGTCGTGGCGCGGGCTCGATGCCGGACCGCTCGCGCCGATCAGCGCGCTCGGCCTGGCCGATCTGATCGCCGCGTGGCTCGACGATATCGGCTGCAAAAGCCCGATCACGTACGCCGGTGCGAGCCTCGGTGGCCTCGTCGGCATCGCGCTCGCGGTGCGCCATCCCGATCGCGTCGCCCGGCTGCTCACGATCTCGGCCGGCCTGCGCCCTGACGGCTGGGGCACCGCGACGCGGCACCTCCAGCGCGAGCTCGTTCGCGACGGCCTGCGCACCGGTGATGTCGCCACCGGGATGGCGCGCGCCCGCCAGCTCGGCATGCTCACGTATCGCGGACGCGACGAGCTCGACACGCGGTTCGGCGTGCTCGCACCCGAGCTCGCACAGCCGCCCGTCGCCGCGTATCTCGATCACCACGGTCAGCGGTTCGCGCAGAAGTTCCCGGTGCGGACCTTCTTGTTGCTCAGCGAGGCGATCGATCGCTGCCGGTTCGGCACCGATCCAGCGAGCGTCCGCGCCGAGCTCGCGC
>JAYVWH010000778.1:0-6500 GCA_043786265.1 Kofleriaceae bacterium
GCGTGCGTGCGTGCGTGCGTGCGTGCGTGCGTGCGTGCGTGCGTGCGTGCGTCGTGCGTCGTGCGGAGCGCGCCTCATCCTCGCAGCGGTGAGCGCGACCTGTTCACCGATGCCGGCATGGCCACGATGCCTTCGAGGTGATCGCTCCCGCGGGCGCACGCTCCATGCGTGTAGAAGCGCGCTTGATCCACCGTCGTGCGACGGCCTTTGCCCTCCGCGATGTTGTGCGGCTGCCACCGCGCGGTGGTCAACGACAATGTCCAAGGTGGCGTTCAGATTCAGGTTCACCCAAGTCAACGTCAACGCTTATCTGATCGGCATGTGCGCTTAGTGGGTCGACGCGACGCGGCGGTTGAGCGTACGGGCGTGGTCCTGCTCGACCGCGAGCGACATGATCTGCGCGTCGTCGCGCTCGCCGCTCCAGTACACGACCTGGCCGTACTCCATCAGCTCGTTCGGAGTGATCACACGCTCGTGCGCACCCGTGCGCTGCTCGACCTGCGATGCCCACCACACCAGCTCGCTGCAGTAGACCTTGTCTTCGCTGCCAAGGCCGAACATGCCGAGCTTGTCGAATGCCTGTCCCATCCGACTGCGCGCGCGTTCGACCGAGCGAGTGCGTTGCGCCTCCGTCATGCCGCTCGGGCGCACGACGATGATGTGCGCGTTGCGTTGGATCAGCTCCTCGATCGAGATCTCACGGACACCCGAGCCGACGGCTTCGATGATCGTGCCGCGCTTGGCGTCGTAGATCGATGCGTGCGAGAGGTCCTCGCCACCCTGCACTAGCGAGATCGCGTCGCTCATCATGTAGTAGCTGCGCGACAGGATCCAATCGCCGTCCTGCGCCACGCGCTTGATGTCGCGCGCCCACAGCCCGGTCACGGCGACGTCCGCCTCATGGTTCTCGGGGCGCTTGAGCAGAACGCTCTTGGGCTCGGCGCAACCAGCGAGAGAGGCAACGAGGGCGACGACGACGGCGAGGCGGTTCATGCGACGGGGATAATCCACGACTCATGCCGCACAGCGTCGTTTAATGGTTTCAGTAAGTTAGGGCCTCTGAGTGGTGAAGGCCGACCAGCCTGACGGTTCGAGGCTCGACACGGTACAACCGGGTGATGCGGGTTTGCGTGCTCGTGGTGCTGGCGCTGACGAGCGCTGCCGGGGCTGCTCCCAAGGCGGACGAGCTGACGCGGCAGACGAGCGATCTGTTCCGCGTCGCGGCGTGTGGAAGCGATCGCGCGTTGCCGAAGCGCTACTCACCGATCGTGATCGGCCGCCACTGCACGCGCATGCGCCGCGTCTACGATCACTATCGCGGCACGTGGGTCGACGCCGCGAAGCCGTTCATCGCCAAGCTGCGCCCGAGTGATGCCCCGGCGACCGTCGTGTATCCGTTCGGCGGCGGCGACCTGTCGAGCGCGTTGACCGTGTTCCCCGATGCGAGGGAGCTGACGACGATCTCGCTCGAGGCAGCCGGCGACGTGCGGACGATCGACAGCGTCGACACGAAGCGGATGACCGTCGATCTCGAGCACATCGCGACGGGAATCCGCCGGCTCTATACGGCGGGACACTCGACGACGCTCGTGCTGCAACAGGCATCGCACTCCAAGCTGCCGGGCACGATCTTGTTCGCGCTCGCCGGGCTCGCGGTGCACGACATGGAGCCCGTGCAGCTGCGATACTTCGACATCGAAGCGGATGGCTCGCTCAGCTACGTGACGACGCCCGAGCTCGACAAGCGTGCGGAAGCGATCGCCGACAAGGGCGCAGCCAAGGAGCATGCGAAGCACTTCTGGTACGCGCAGACGAGCGCGTTCGCGAACGTCGAGATCCAGTTCCGCAAGCGCGGCGATACCAAGGGACCCGTACGCACGTACCGTCACATCCTCGCAAACCTCGACGATGCGCACCTCACGGGAGACGGCCGCGTCCTCGCGCACCTGAAGGCGAAGGGCGCGGTGTCCGTGATGACGAAGGCGTCGAGCTTTCTATTGTGGTTCGATGATTTCTCGCGGGTCCGCGATTATCTGCTCGCGAACACCGCGTGGATGATCTCCGATGCATCGGGAATCCCGCCGCGCGATGCACGCAAGGCCGGCTTCGAGCAGATCACGTACGGAGAGTTCACGGGGCCGTACTTCGTGCAGGACCCCAACGGAGTGCGCAAGGACATGATCAAGCTGTGGGCCGACCAGCCGCAGCGCGAGCTACCGTTTCGGTTCGGCTATCCCGACAAGGACAAGCACGGACACCTGATGATCACCCGGCCCACGAGCACGCATGCCGCGAAGTGAACAGATCGACACGCCGCACGGACGCTGCATCGTCCTCGAGCTCGACGGTGACGAGCCACCGCGGTACGGCGACGAGCTGACCATCGCAGCCTCGTTGGCACCGCCGCGCCGCCGCGAGTTCATCGCAGGTCGGACCGCGCTCCGCACTGCGCTCGGCATCGCGCGGGCCGAAGGCGGCGCGGAGTCGATCGACGCGCCGATCGTGCCCGACGATCGCGGCGCACCGATGTTGCCGGCGGGCTGGGTTGGCTCGATCAGCCACAAGGGGTCGCGCGCGGCCGCGCTCGTGGCCCCGGCGGGGCAGGGCTACATCGGTGTCGACCTCGAAGCCGCTGCGCCCTCGCGCATGCCGATCGAGCGCCGCATCCTCACGCCGCGCGAGCAGGGCGTGACCGGCAAGGAAGTCACGCTGCGGTTCGCGATCAAGGAGGCGATCTACAAGGCGATCGATCCGATCGTGCGCCGCTACGTCGCCTTCACCGAGGTCGAGCTCGACGTTCACGCGAACGGTAGCGTCGATGTCCACGTGCTCGATCTGTCGCGCTTGCCCGTCGTTGTCGAGGCGTGGTGGCACGAGCGCGATGGGATGTGGCTGGCGACCGCGCGCGCGGTCAGACGCTAGCGGCGCGGACGCGGGATGTCGCGATCGAGCACGGTCTTGCGCTCGTCGCGTGCGGCCGTGCGGATCGCTTCGTCGCAGACGGCGCGTACGTGCTCCGACAGCAGGTCCATCACGTTGTCGCTCGTGTTGAAGCCCGAGCGATCCTTGATGTACTTCTTGAGCTTCGAGACGACGATCAGCACGTCCTTGTCGGTGACCTCCGACAGCTTGACGCCCTCGACCGCCGCGGCCGCCACCGGCGACGCTTCACCGACCACGCGCCGCACGACGGGGGCAACCGGCGCGGCAACGGGCCGCAGTGCCGGCGTCGGTGCGGGCGGGCTCGCGGCCAGCTCCTTGTCCCATGCGTCCTTGCTCGGAGCGCGCGCTTCGACGGCCCAGGCATCGCGGTGGCGCGCATCGGAGACGTGACTGTCCCAGCACGGCACCGTGCAGAAGACGTAGCCGGTCGCTTTCCGGTTGCACGTCGACACGCTGCAGACCCAGTGGGTCGCGTGATACGGGATCGGGTTCTTACAGGCGGTGCACTTGAGCCACGTCTCGGCCATGCCGCCGCAGCCTACCGCGCCCGGCGACGCCGGCGCAGCGCGAACGCCACGAACAAGACGAGCGGGATCGAGCCATTTGCGTTGCGGCGGGTGTCACAGCAACCACCGCCAGCGTCCTCGCCAAATGCATGCTCGTCGCAGCTGCCGTCGGGGCTGCCGTCCTCGATCATGACCGCGGCAGTGACCTCGAGCGTCCGCGTTGCGTCGCTCGCGTCGGTGACGCTGACCGTGACCGAATCACCTCCGACGACATCGCTGTTCGCGCAGACGCGGATGACGCCCTTGTCACTCACCGCGGCCTTGCCGTACTGAGGCGGCTTGGTGATCGCGAATGTGTGGCCCGTGTCGTGGGGATCGTTGACGGCGATCGTGGTCTCGCCCGGGTTGCCGCGCACGGTGTCGATCGTCTCGGCCGTCGGCGTCGGACCGTGCTCGACCTGCACACCTGTCACCATCTCGACCCAATCGAGGACCTTGTCGGCGCGCTCGTAGATGCCGCCTTCGGAGCAGTAGTACTGGTTGTTGTCGTACCCGCGCGACGTGATGCCAGCGAGGAAGTTGCCGTACGACGTCATCAGGTAGAGCGGACCACCCGAGTCTCCCGGGCACGTGTCGATCCCGCCGCCACCCGCGCCCAGCTCACCCGCGGGGCGCGCTGCCGAGTTGCAGCCCGACGACGACGTGCAGTCGGCATCGGTGATCGTGGTCGCGGCCTCGAGCAGGATCGGGCTGTCGATGTTGCCGTCGCGATCGGTCGTGCCGAAGCCTACGAGCTCGATCGGTGCGCCATTCTTGATGTCGAACTTTGCCCAGCCGCTCGCGATCGCGCGCGGTGCGGTGGTCGCGGCCTGCTGGAGGACGAGCACGCCCGCGTCGACCGAGCTCTGCGAGCTCGGATACTCGAAGAAGCTCTTCACCGCGATCTTCTCGCCCGCGCTGAGCTCGTTGACGCTGCCGACCCGGACCGAGGTCGGCGCGCCGCCCATCACGCAGTGACCCGCCGTGAGCACGACGGTCGGGGCGATCAGTGTACCGGTGCAGGCCTGGTCGGGGCCGAACAGCAGCGCCGCCGCGTCGGGCCACTTGCCCTCGGGCGACGCACCACCACCGATCACGACCTGGTTCGTGTCCCGGGGGAGCCGGGGCACCTCGGTACGGCCACCGTCGCCGGCAAACGCGGTGGCAGGCAGGGCGAGCAGGGTGAGGGACAACGCGAACCGCATGGGCCGCATTGTCATCCAAACCCGGCCACGCGGCCTATGAGCTAGTTCACACGCGCTGACACGCCGCTACCGAAGTTGCGCGCCAGGTGCAGCACTTCCGCTAGACTCCGCGCCAGATGCGTCACGTTCTGGCGATCGCCGTGCTTGTTGCCTGTGGCGGGGCACCGCGCCCCGTTGGTCCGGTGAAAACCGCAGTCGACACCGACCCCCAGGGGCCTCACCGCGCCGCCATCGCGGCCCAGCTCCAGCCGATGATCGACGGTGAGCTCGCGCGTGCGATCGTCATCGGGATCTACGACGCCGGCAAGCTCGAGATCTACGGCTTTGGGACCGGGCCGGGCGGCACCGCCCCGAGCGGGCACACGATCTTCGAGATCGGGGCCGTCACGAAGGTCTACACCGCACTGCTGCTCGCCGATTCGGTGCAGCGTCAAGAGGTCGCGCTCGACACGCCGGTCGGGGAGCTGCTCCCCCCCGGCGTCACCGCGCCAGTGCGCGACAAGCGCGTGATCACGCTCCACCACCTGGTCGATCACAGCTCGGGCCTGCCCCCGCTTCCACCGTCGATCACGGCCGCGAGCCCGCCCGACAATCCGCTCGCCGGCTACGACGAGAATCGCCTCTACGCCGACCTCGTCCGGACCCAGCTCGTCGCGGTTCCGGGCGACCGCATCTTGATCTCGGAGTACGGCAGCGGCCTGCTCGCGCACGTTCTGGGACGCAAGGTCGGCAGCAGCGCCACCGCTGCGATCGAAGCGCGAATCGTCAAACCACTCGGCCTCTCCGACACCTTCTTCGCGGTGCCAGCCGCCGATGCGGCTCGGCGCGCACAAGGGTCGGATTCGGATCTCGCGCCGGTCAAGCCGTGGTCGTGGGGCGTGCTCGCCGGTGCGGGCGGCTTGTACTCCAGCGCGCGCGATCAGCTCAAGCTCATCGACGCCGAGCTCGACGGCGCGGCCGGCTCGCGGCAAACGCTGCGTCCCGCCATGAAGTTCACGCAGGAGGCGCAGCTGCAGGGCACGGACGCGAACATCGGGCTGGGCTGGCAGATCGACCGCGAAGGCCGCTACTGGCACACCGGCACGACCAACGGCTTTCACGCGTTCGTCGGTTTCGACGTCAAGGCGCGCCGTGGCCTCGTGATCCTTGCCGCGAGTGCGACCCCGATCATCGATCAGGTCTCGGGCCGGCTGTACAAGATCCTCGCCGGTGAAGCGGTTGCGAACCCGACGCTGCCCACCGCCGCCCAGCTCGCGGACTACGCCGGCGCCTACAACTTCTCGGGCGCAAAGCTCGACGTCAAGGTCGACGGCAAGCGTCTCTACGTCGAGGGTCCTGGCGAGCCTCGCATTCGCATGATGCCGATCAGCGATCACGAGTTCTGGATGCAGTCGCTGAAAGCGATCGTCGTGTTCCAGCGTGGCAGCGACAACAAGATCGTCGGGGCCGTGTTCGTCGTCGGCGATCAGCAGATGGCGGCGCCGCGCATGGAGAAAGCGCCGTAGCGCGCGCTCTCGTGGTCTCCATGCTCTGCACGCTGTTCTCATTGACCGACTCCGAGCTTCAGGAAGCGGTCTCGTGCTCGAGCTCGGTCCCGCGCGTCGACGACCCGCGCGTTCGCAAGCTGCGGCAGTTCTCGCCGACGCGGTGCTCGCAAAGCACGGCGTGATCGTTCACCACTTTCGCTGAGCTACGGGCACGGACCGATCGCGGGCTTGGTCGTGCTCTGTAGCCACTGCTGTGCGCACGCGGTCGGATCGTAACCGGTGACGGCCTGCAGCTTGGCGAGCATCTCCTGCATCGTTCC
>JAYVWH010000779.1:0-1875 GCA_043786265.1 Kofleriaceae bacterium
CCGGTCTCTGGTCGTTCGGTCGCGAGCTTCTCTCCCGCGGCGCCACGCAGGTCGAGAGCGAGTTGCCCCACGGCGGGCACGACGTCATTCAGCGTCGCGGCACTCCGCTCCATGGTCGCTATCGCGGCGCCGGTCGCAGCGTCGGTCGCGGTGACACTGATCACGAAAGCGCTGCCGCGATGCACGACCGAGCCGCGCACGGTGATCACGTCGCGCCCATCACGCTTCGCGAGCTTCTGGCCGAGCTGCTCGTCGACCTTTGGCGTCTCGGGCGACAGTTGCGCGGCGAGGTTCTTCAGGCTCGAGCCGCCGATGGGATCGAGCCGGGTCGAGCGGCGCAGTGCGGACTCGAGAACGAGATCGAGCGTGCTATCGAACAGCGGGTCGGCGGTCGTGTTCTCGATGCCCAGGATCAACGCGGGCACGAGTCCGGTCGGCGCAAGAAGCGTCGCGGGTGCCACCGGCCCCGCCACCACCGGAGGAACCGTGCGTGACGACGCAGTAGACTTACTCGACGTCCTCCACCAGATCACGCCCGCGACAGCGGCGGTCGCAATTCCAACCGCCACGATTGCAGTGCGATTCGAAGACGGGCGCGCGACAGGCAACGTCGGGCTCGACGTCCCGGCCGCCGGATCCACGCTGCCGCGCTCGAGATCGGACAGCAGCGTCTTCACCGTGCGATAGCGACCGCTCGGCTCGCGCGCAAGGCAGCGTGCTGCGATCAGGTCGAGATAGCGCGGCACGTCTGGCTCGAGCTCGCGGAGGGCTCGCGGCTGCTTGTGGAGCCGCATCTCCATCACCGAGTGGGGCGATGGCCCCTGGAATGGCGTTTCGCCGGTCACGAGCTGGTAGAGCAGGATGCCGAGCGAGTAGACGTCGGACCGCTCGTCGACCGGATCGCCCGTCACCTGTTCCGGCGACATGTACGCCGGTGATCCCAGCACCGCACCGCTGGCTGTCATTCCTGAGTCGCTCATCGAGCGAGCGAGGCCGAAGTCCGCGACGAACACGTGTCCCTCACGATCGACGAGCACGTTCTGCGGCTTGAGGTCGCGATGGATCACGCCCTGGTCGTGTGCGGCGGCGACACCCAGACAGACCTGGCGAAAGATCGTGAGGGCGCGCTCGAGTGGCAGGCGTTTCTCGCGCTTCAGCAGAGCTGCCAGGTTCTCGCCATCGACGAACTGCATCGACAGAAAGCGCAGGCCACCGTGCTCGGCGAGGTCGTAGACACGCAGCACATTCGTGCTCGTCACCTTGCGTGCGAGGGCGATCTCGCGCCGGAAGCGCGCGAGTGACTCCTCCGGATCGGACTGGTCGGTTCGCACGACCTTGATCGCGACCTCGTCGCGGAGCTCGGTGTCGTACGCCCGAAACACCTCTCCCATGCCGCCCCTGCCGAGCTCGCCGATCAGCCGGTAGCGCGGGCCAAAATCGGGGCCACCGACATGGCTCGTCGAGACGGCGAGCGCGGGATTGGAGCGACGCTCGGGACGATCGACGCGTGTGGCGTCGGGAGTCTCATCGCGGGTGGGGACGTCATCGTTGTCCGCGGGTTCGCTCACGTCACCATCGTATCGCGCTTCCTCCTTGCTCCGGTCCTCATCGCGCAGCCATGACGATCGTCCCCGCGCGCCCCGTGGCGCCGCGCGGATGGAGGATCAGGCGCTGCCTCGATCGCGGCGCCACAGCGGCGCGTGCGGCGCGCGCTCGCGCTCGATGCGTTCAGTTCTTCAGCTTGTAGCCGGTCTTGAAGATCCACCAGATAGCCGTCATGCACACGACGAGGAAACCCGCGGTCATTGCAATACTGATCGCGACGTTGACGTCCGAGGTCCCGTAGAACGCCCAGCGCATCCCGGAGATCAGGTA
>JAYVWH010000780.1:0-2112 GCA_043786265.1 Kofleriaceae bacterium
CCCCTCCGTCACGATCGGGAAGGCCGCGTACTTGCTCTGGCTTGTACTCGCTCTGCGAAGCCTGGTTGGCCACCCCCACGCGGGTGATATGCTTGAGACGTGAAAGTCGCCCAGGGTCGAGTGGTCAACGGTACGGTCGTCACCGAGACGCAGCTCCCCGAGGGGGCACGGGTGGCGATCTTGCTGGACGATCATGACCAGCCGGAGTTCGACCTTGAGCCCGAGGACGAGGAAGCCATCGAGGCGGCCGTGAAGGCCCTCGACGATGGCGGTGGGAAGCCCGCCTCCGACCTGGCGCCGATGCTAGCGCAGTATCGGTAGGACGCCACGATCAATGCCGTCGGACCGGCCTTACAGCATCGTGTACGCGCCCGATGTGTCGGCGAAGCTCGAGGACGCCTTGCGCTGGTGGGCCGAGCATCGCGACAAGGCACCCGGGCTTCTGGCCCGCGAGTTCGAACGGGCCCTCGCGCTGATCGCCGCGGCGCCCGAGTTGGGTCAGCGAGCACGCACCAGCCGCTTCGGCCGTCTGCACCGGATGCTGTTGCCGAAGAGCAAGTATCACGTCTACTACCGGATCTTCGAGAGCGAGACCCGCGTCGACCTCGTGCTGTTCCGTCAGGCCCAGCGACGACCATTGCGGTGACGTAGGACCGAGCGTCCTGCCACCTCAAGCGGTCGGACGAAGTCAGCGAATCATCGACGCGAACCCGTTCCGAAACTCCTCAACCAGGTCGCGGGAGTCCTCGGGCTCGGCCCCGTGCGACCCCGGATTTTGCGATTCAAAGTCGCCGCCGGTGACGTCCACGTCGATCGCGATCGGGGGCAGGACCGGGATGCCGGCACGGCGAGCCTGCAAGCGTTCGAGCTCGTGCAAATTTCGATGGAGGCTGCGTTCGTGCGTCACCTCGTATCGGGCCAGCCGATCGAGTACGCCGGTAGTGCTGGTGGCGAAGGCGGCACCCACTCGGTGCTCGGGGGGACGTGGACGAACCGGGTTGGCGAGGCTGATCACGGCTGGCCCTACTAGGAACGCTTTCAACCGCCGCGGCTGGTCCGCGAGGTCCAGCACCTGGTTCTCGACGAGGACTGGTCTGCGTAGACGCCAGCCGGCGGTCACGATCCTCTCGACGTGCATCTGCTCTACGGCGCCCGCGAGTGCAAGGCCACGCACAAGGGCGGCTCGAAACTGCTCGAACTCGGTAGCGCTCTCGCCGGGCAAGACGGACGCATGCGAATAACGGAATCGGGGGCGATTTCTCGCGATGCTGCCGGACGAACCGTCGCGCGAACTCCGAGCTATCGTTCGCTACGGTCGCGTCGATCCGCATGCCCTCACGAAACGAATCGCGTCTGATCGCGCACGCAGCATGGAGTGGATCAACTCTCTTTTCCGGACGCACGACAAGAACCTAACGCCCGACCAGGTACGTGAACGCGAAGCGGCGCACCACGGGCGCGATGCCGCGCGCGATGAATTGGAAACGGCGATCGAAGACGTTGCGCGGCTATCAGCGATTGATGGTGCCGTGCTCTGTGGGCGAAGCTCGCAGTCTATGGCGCAGGATGCGTGCTTCCTTCCAAGCCACTGGCGCCGGAACGTGTCCGTCGCGCGCTCGACATCGCTGGCCATCAAACGGAACAGTACCCAAACCGCCACGGCGCTCGACATCGCGCAGCGTTTAGCTTCGCGTTTGAGAATCCCGGATCAGTGGCGTTCGTCGTTTCAGAGGACGGCCCCGTGAGCTGCGCGCATCGCAGACAACGTCCTCGTGTGGTCCGTCGAGGTGCTCGAAACCTAGCCAGTCGGCATCGGCGAATGTGGCGCCATAAGCGCGCGTCCTCACAGGGCAGTCCTTACTGTTCCTCGGAATCCACCCGACGCTGATTCCGCGCTTCGCGCTCCATGGCTGCTGTAGGATTGCGGCGTGTTCCGGCTGCTGTCAGCGTTGAGCGTCATCCTTATCGGGTGCGATTCGCCCGGCCGGCGCATCGAACAAGAGGACGCAGCCGCAGAGGTGCTTATCGATGCACCACCGCCGCCTCCTCCATCCGTGGACGCAGGGCCGCCGCCCATGATGGCTTGCAGCGTCTCCGCGCCGACGTGCGACC
>JAYVWH010000781.1:0-2201 GCA_043786265.1 Kofleriaceae bacterium
GCTCGCCCAGGCCAAGCGTACGCCGCAGGAGCTGACCTCCGCGGACCTCGCCGATCGCATCGATCTGCGCGACCGCCGGTTCTGCACGATCGATCCCGAGACCGCGCGCGACTTCGACGATGCACTGTGCATCGAGGATGGACCGCACGGGGGCCCGCGCGTGTGGGTCGCAGTCGCTGACGTCGCGCACTACGTTCGGTGGGGCGTTCCGCTCGATCGCGAGGCCACGATCCGCGGTGTCTCGGTCTACTTGCCCGATCGCGTGATCCCGATGCTGCCGCACGAGCTGTCGGCGGGCATCTGCTCGCTCAACCCGCTCGTCGACCGCTGTGCGATGGTCGTGCGGCTCGACTACCTCGACAACGGCGACATCGTCGACGTCGGCTACGCCGCCGCCGCGATCAAGAGCAAGGCCCGGCTCGACTACCCGGGCGTCGCCGCTGCTCTCGATGGCGACCTGCGTGGATCGCGCGAACAGTATCGCCCGTGGCTCGGCGAGCTCACGCGCCTCAATACGCTCGCGAAGACCCTGCGCGCACGCCGTCAGGCTCGCGGTGCACTCGATCTCGAGATCGCGGAGCCGAAGGTCGTGCTCGACGCCGACGATCCGCGCCTCGTGCGCGATGTCGTCAAGGCCAAGGGTGACCCCGCGGTCAAAGACGCCTATCAGCTCGTCGAGTCGTTCATGATCGCGGCGAACGAAGCGGTCGGCGCCTTCTTCCGCAAGCGCACCGCACCCACGGTGTGGCGCGTCCATGCGCCGCCCGATCCGGATCGCGTCGCTCAGCTCGCCGAGCTGCTCGGTGCCTTCGGCATCATGGTCGACGTCGACGAAGCCGTCACGCCGCTCGGCATGAAGGCCGTGCTCGACCAGATCAACGAGAAGCCAGGTGCACAGGCATTCTCGTTCCTCCTGCTGCGGACTCTCACGCAGGCCGTGTGGGACACCGTCCCGATCGGTCACTTCGGTCTCGCCTCGAGCGACTACCTGCACTTCACGTCACCGATCCGGCGCTATCCCGATCTGCTCGTCCACCGCCTGCTCAAGCACCACCTTCATCGCGAGGGCCAGGCCTCCGGTGGTGGCTACGCCAAAGCGCCGCCCGACACCGAGCAGCTCGCCCAGCTCGCTCGCGACTCGAGCCACAACGAGCGCCGCGCAATGCAGGCCGAGCGCGAAGCCGTGTCGATGTATCGCGCCTACCTGATGCGTGACCAGGTCGGCGAGCAGTTCCAGGGCACTGTCTCGGCGGTCACCAACTTCGGTGCGTTCGTCGAGATCGACGAGCCGTTCGTCGAGGGCTTGATCAAACTCGACTCCCTCGGTGAGCCGTTCGATTACGACGAGGTCCATATGCGGTTGTCCGGAAAGCGGACCGGTCGCAGTATCGAGCTCGGTGACAAGGTGATGGTCGAGATCAACAACGTGTCGGTCATCCGCCGTCGCATCGACTTCACGCTGATCGCGATCGAGGCCGGTAAGGCCCGTCGCCCGCCCAAGCTCGAGCCCAGTGGCAAGGCCACGATCCAGCAGAAGAAGAAGGCTGGACGCGAGGTGGAGCGCGCGGTCGTCGCACAAACCGAGCGTGGTGCGCCGCGCCGTGGAGCCAGCGAGCGCGGCTCGCGTGGTGCGGGCGGCAAGCTGGCATTCGGGGTCTCGCACCGCGGCCTCGGTGGTGGTACCGCGGGCGGCAAGCGCCAGGGCGGTGGCGGCGCAAAGAAGCGCGGCAAGCGGTAGTATGAGGGCGCGTTAGGCCGGCATTAACGCGCCCGCGAGTCGCGCGCTGGCGACAGTGACGGCAGTCAGCGGACGCGATCCGTCCGAAACGAACCACCGGTCGCGACCGCCAAAGGGCGATGTGACTCGCAGGCGTGAACTACGATCTCGTCCGTCGGAGGGCCTCCTTGATCAGCGTCGCCAGGTCTACACCGTCCACGTGGGCGCTGGCTGCGTTCACGGCGCTGGTGGCGACCGGACGCGGATAGCCGAGTTGCACGACAGCACGCCCCCATGGTGGGTCGCGCCGATCCGCACGTGTACGTGCCAGGGGCGAGGGTATCGAAGAGGTCGCCGCGGCTCGCGATGCCGTGCCAGACCGACCGCGTCACCCACTCGCTCGCCGCATGCCATCGATGCCAAGCTGCGACCGCGTTCTTCTCCGGGAGCTAACAAAGCAGCCGAGCACACCGTCCGCGCTCTA
>JAYVWH010000782.1:0-2600 GCA_043786265.1 Kofleriaceae bacterium
CGGAGTCGCCCGAGGACACCGAGATCGATACGATCCGGACCAAGGTCGAAGTGATCGGCGACGGCCTGCTGCCGACGCAGGCGTACGCGAACCTCGACAACAACGCGTTCCTGCAGCTCGACCTGTCGAAGAATCTGTACCCGTTCGGCAAGGAGCCGAAGGTCGATCACCTGCTGTACCTCGCATGCGACGAGCTGCTGCAGACCGCCGATGCGTACATCTCGATCGAGATGCTGCTCGCTGACTCGAGCGTGATCCCGCGCCCGAACCCGAGCGATCAGCTCGTGCTCGCGTGGGAGTACTGGGACGGCAAGCGCTGGCGACACCTCGGTCGCACCGCGCCACGCGGCGTGCTGCCGGGCACCGGCGACGAGCACGGCTTCCACGACGATACGAAGGCGATGAGCCAGTCCGGTACCGTCAGCTTCCGTCGTCCCAAGGACATGGGGGAGACGGAGATCAACGGCGTCGCCAAGAAGTGGGTCCGCATCCGCATCGAGAAGGGCGACTACGGCGAGCAGGGCACGTACACGCTCGATAACGAGAAGTGGGTGTTCAAAGATGATCGCCCGGTGCGCCCGCCCGCGCTGCGTTCGTTGACATTCCGCTATCGCGAGGATTATCGCGACGTGCGGCATTGCCTCGCGTTCAACGACTTCCAGTACACGGACTGCACGGAGGTCGCGCGCACCGAGTACACGATCTTCCAGCCGTTCTCGGCCAAGCCCGAGGAGTCGCCCGCGTTGTATCTCGGCTTCGTCGCGAAGCCGCCGAACGACGTGCTCGGTCTGTACTTCGCGCTCGACGAGGAGCTTGGCCTGGGCTCGATGCCAAGTGACGAAGCAGAGATCGCGACGGCGGAACTGTCGAAGTACGAGACGATGCGCCGGCTCGCCTGGGAAGGTGGCCAGCGTGTGGTGTGGGAGTTCTGGGATGGTCGCGAATGGGAACCGCTCGCCGTCGAGGATGAGACTCATGCGTTCACCGCCAGCGGTTTCGCAATGTTCAACGCTCCAGAAGATTGGATGATCTCGAGCAAATTCACCGAGGAGCGGTACTGGCTCCGCGCACGGCTCGAGCAGGGTGGCTACGTCAAGGCGCCGCGCGTGCGCCAGATCGTGACCAACGCGATCGACGCGTTCAATTACGAGACGGTCCGCAGCGAGACGCTCGGCAACTCCGACGGCACGCCGCTGCAGGCGTTCAAGCTGCTGCGGGGGCCGCTCCTCGAAGATGAGGTCATCGAGGTCCGCGAGAAACAGAAGCCGCCTGCCGACGAGCTCGTCGATCTTGGCCCCGACGCAATGCGTGCTGTCGAGCCCGAGAACCCGCAGAACAACGAGTGCTGGGTCCGCTACAAGCGCGTCGACAGCTTCTTCGCGTCGCTGCCGCGCAGCCGCCACTACACGCTCGACTACATCAGTGGTGTCGTGCAGTTCGGTGATGGTCGTCGCGGGATGGTGCCGGCCGAGGGCAAGAATGCGGTCGTCGCGACCTCGTACCGCATCGGCGGTGGGGCGATGGGCAATGTCAACGCGAACTCGCTGACCTCGCTCGGCCGCGCACTCGCATACATCGAGAGCGTGACGAACCCGGTGCCCGCCAACGGCGGCTCTGATCGCGAGACGATCGAAGAAGCCAAGGCGCGCGCGCCGTACACGATCAAGAGCCGCGATCGCGCTGTGACCACCGAGGACTACGAGATGCTGGCGCTGCGGGCATCGACGCAGCTCGCGCGCGCCAAGTGCGTGCCCGACCGCACGAACCGCGGCCACGTGACGCTCGCGCTGCTGCCCAAGGCGGATACGCGCGGCGACGAGATGCTGCGTCGTCTTCTCCCGAGCAACGAGATCATGCGCTACGTGAAGAACTATCTCGAGGAGCGCAAGCTCGTCGGGACCGTGCTGAACGTGGTCCGTCCTCGTTACAAGGATGTCTCGCTGCGCGTCGTGCTGATCCGCCGTTCGATCGGAACGTCCGAACGCATGCGCAAGGACATCGAGCAGAAGCTCCGCCGGTTCCTGCACTCGCTCGTCGGTGGCAAGGACGGCAAGGGCTGGGAGTTCGGACGACCGGTCCTCAAGACCGAGATCGTGCACCTGGTCGAGGAAGTGCCCGGCGTCGAGGGTGTCGATCATCTGGAGATCCGCGACGAGCAGCGCAATGTTGCCATCGAGCACCTGCGGCTGGACGACGACGAGCTGCCGTTCCTCGTCCACGTTCACATCGCGGAGAAGGTCCGCGACGACATCCGCTGATGGTCACCGAAGCTCTCAAGAGGCGCGTCGTCAGGGTTCCGGACGTCATGGGCAAGCAGGTCGAGAAGGCACAGATCCTTCTCGAGGATGCGGGCCTCAAGCGCGTCGTCACGTTGTATCGCGAAAGTTACGAGGATCGCGACACAGTGCTCGAGCAGCGCCCCGCCCGTGGTCAGATGGTCTACGAGACCACCGAGGTCACGGTGTGGATCGCACGCCGCGGCTACCTCGAGCACTTGCCGGCGATCTATCGCCGGAGTGACGCGGTGGGGCGCAACCTCGTTCGCGAGCTGTGCTTCGTGTTCGAGCACATGTTCGACTCGATCGACCAGAACCTCACGG
>JAYVWH010000783.1:0-5206 GCA_043786265.1 Kofleriaceae bacterium
CCGCTCGTGTTCGTCAAGGACGGCAGCGAGACCGAGGACGAGTGCATGAAGCGCGTAAAGAAGGCGATCAAGAACGCCCGCCCTACCAATCCGCTGAAAAAGTAGTAAGACGGCGACATGCGGTTCGTCCTGTTTCTCGTGCTCACGTTTGGTGCCGTTGCGCCCGCGTTCGCGCAACTCGGGGGGGACGAGAAGCCGCGTGCGTACGACTCGTTGAACCAGCGCGAGAAAGAGCGCGAGCTGCAGGCGCAGCACTGGGAGGGGCCGTCTGGTATGTGGACCTCGCCGCACAAGGCCAAGGGCGGGGCGTACCGCTACCGCTTGATGGGCATCGGGGCGGTGCTGCTCGTCGGAATGGGTTATTTCACGCTGCGGCTCGTCAAGCGCGCGAACGCCGAACGCGCTGCTCGCGGCTGACACGGCCAGTTGCAAGGCCCGGCTTTGCCGGGTCGCGCAGCACCGCCGCAGGGCGGTGCGTAGGTCAGTTTGTTGTCCCCGCGGGCCGCCAGGCGGACGCTTGGACGATGTGGCGCTCGTGTGTTCTCGCGCTCGGCGTCGCCGGGGTGGCGACCGCACGCGCGGATGTCAGTGTCGGCGGGCAGGTCGGCGCGGGCGCGCAAGGCGACGCGACGTACAGCGCGCTGGAGCTACGGCTCGATGCGCAGTGGACGCGTGCTCACGTCGGGCTCGGTGCGCGTGGCGTGTGGGACGACGGACGGTTTCGCGCAAGCGAATGGGCGACGCGCTGGGCTGCGGTCGTGATCGTGCGGGACGCCGCGATCGCCGGCAGGCTAGGCGATGTCGAGCTGGCGGGCGCGGCCGGGGCGCTCGCACCCGCGCACGTCGGACGGATCGTCGATGACTACCGCGTCGCGCTCGATGATCGGTGGCGAACCGGGCTGCGCCTCGCGGCACGCTCGCCGGATGTCGAAGCGGGTGCCGAGATCGACGACCTGATCGATCCGCACCTGGTCGCGGGTGGGGCGAGCGTGATTGTCGCCGGTGCGTGGGGCATTCATGGTGATGTCGCAGTCGATCCGGGCACCGCCGCTGCGGGGGAGCTCGGTGGCGTTCGCCGGTTCGAGCGCAAACATGCGCGGCTCGACGTCGGCGCATCGCTCATCGTCGAGCCGACGCCGTCGGGTGTCGTCTATGCAAACGGCGCGATCGAGCACGATCACCTTCGCTGGACCGCGCGCGGCGATCTGCGCGTCGGACGCGGAGGGCTCTTCGGGCCGCTGTATCGCGTCGAAGGAACCGATGACGCATTCGGTGCCGGCGCAGGTGTCGCCGCAGGGGCAGTCGGCGAGCGTGGCTGGTGCGAGCTCGGTGCACGGCGGCGCCCGGGGCTCGGCGGGCTGTACACCGCGCAGGTCGGTGCGCCGATGGGACGCTGGGTGCAAGCCGCAGCGTGGGCGGCGGTTGCTCGTGATGCGGCGGCAGGCGCCGCCGAGCTGCGGGTCGTGTGGAGCAAACGGTTGTTCACCGCGCTGCACGCGGCGCGAATGTATCGCTTCGACGCGATGGAGCCGGCGCCGGTGTGGAGCGTGACCGCGTGGTTCGGCGCTGCGAGCCTCTAGGTTGCGAGTGCACGACAACCCGCGCCGTGTCCGCTAGAATCGCGAGTCTGTCAGTCGTACCGCCGTCCATTTCGCGTCAGCTGTTCAAGCTCGCCGCACCGTTGATCGGACTCAACGTCCTCAACGTCCTCATGCTCGCGGTCGACTCCGCGCTGTGCGGGCGGCTGCCGAACAGCGAGCAGGCACTCACCGCGATGGGCTTTGCCATCCAGGTCATCTTTCTCCTGATGGTCGCGATGCTCGGGCTGATCGTCGGGACGGTTGCGCTCGTCGCGCGTGCGTACGGCGGTGGCGACACCAAGCGGCTCAATCACTTGCTCGTGCAGTCGACGATGCTCACCGTGATCGTCGGCGTGGTTGTCGGCGTCACCGGCGCCATCGCGGCCGAAGGGATCTTGCGCGTGCTCGGCGCGAAGCCAGAGGTCGCCGCACTCGGCGCCCAGTACCTGCGGCCTCTGATGCTCGGCACCCCGTTCTTCTACCTGAGCCTCGTGTACAGCGGCGTGCTGCGCGGCGTTGGCAACACGCGGATTCCGTTTCTGTGCGCTCTCGGTGCCAACGTCGTCAACGCGGTCCTCAACTACGGCCTTATCCTCGGCAACTTCGGGCTGCCGGCGCTCGGCGTGACCGGTTCGGCCATCGGAACGGTGATCGCGCAAGTGCTGATGATGCTCGCCCTCGCGACCGTGCTACGCAGCGGCCGCATCACGAACCTCAGACTCCCGCTCCAGGTGACGAAGATAGATCGCGTGCTCGCCGTCGAGCTGTTCAAGGTCGGATGGCCGGCAGCGCTCGACATGCTCGTGCTCAACGCCGGTTTTCTGACCGCCCTCGGCATGCTCGGCCGCATCGACCAGGTCACCGTCGCGGCGCACGGCCTCGGGCTGCGTGTCCAGGCGCTCGCATTCGTCCCGGGCTTCGGTGTGGGGCAGGCGACGGCCGTCATGGTCGGGCAGGCGCTCGGCGCGGGCAACGTCGAGCGCGCGAAGCAGGTCGCGAAAGCCTCGATCGTGCTGTGCGCCGTGATCATGACCGCACTTGGCATCGTGTTCATCATCGCGGCGCACCACATGGTCCGCATCTTCGACGTGCAGCCAGGAACACCGCTCGAGATCTACGCGGTCGAGTGGATGCGTGTGCTCGGCTACACCATGCTGCCGGCGTCGGTGAACATCGCGCTGATGGGGCTCCTGCAGGGCTCGGGCGCGACGCGCCTGAGCCTGCGCATCAACGTGTGGTCAACGCTGCTCGTCCAGGTCCCGCTGTCGTACGTGTTCGGCTTCGTGTGCGGCTGGGGGGCGCTCGGCGTATGGCTCGGGTTCCCCGTCGGTGCCGCAGCCAAGGCCGCTCTCAACTTCGGCGTGTTCAAGCAGGGCAAGTGGGCGATCACGGGCGTGCGAATCCAGCCGGGCACGACGCCGGCGGCAACCGTCGAGCACTGATCGCAATGATCAGGCACAGACGTTAGACTGCACCCGTGTCCGACGCGATCGAACGCATGATCGACCGCTACGGTCCCGCGGCCGTGTGCACGACTCTCGCACCGATGCTGACTCCT
Source organism: Kofleriaceae bacterium (assembly GCA_043786265.1). GTDB lineage: Bacteria > Myxococcota_A > Polyangia > Haliangiales > Haliangiaceae > JABFXX01. The sequence goes on from JAYVWH010000783.1 coordinate 3,139, forward strand.
GACCGCATCGCTCGCATCGACGCCGTCCTGAGCTCGAGACTCGGCTCGATCGCGACGGCTGTCGAGGACACCTACGATCCGCACAACGCCGCCGCTACGATGCGGACGAGCGAGGCGCTCGGCCTGCAGGAGCTTCACGTGATCGAGCCGGGCGACCGGTTCTCGACTGCGCAAGGAGTCACGCGCGGCTCACATCGCTGGATCGATCTCCACCGCTGGCCGAATGCCGACGCGGCCGTCACTGCGTTTCACGCGCGCGGGTTCCGGGTCTACGTGACGCTCCCCGAGGCCAACGCCGTCAGCATCGAGGACGTCGACGTAGCGAGTCCGCTCGCGGTCGTATTCGGCAACGAGCACGATGGCGTGTCGCGCGCTGCGATCGCCGCGGCGGACGGCGCGGTCACCGTACCGATGTTTGGCTTCACCGAGAGCTACAACCTGTCGGTCACCGTCGGCCTCGCGATGAGCCGGCTTGCGGCCCGCCGTCGAGAACATCTTGGCGTGCCGGGCGACCTCGATCCCGAGCGCATTGCCCGCTTACGTGCCCGCTGGTTTGCGCTGCGCATCCGCGCCGTCGTCCACATTGTCGATCGCGCGCTCGGCTAAGTGGGGCACTGCAGCTGTCCTAGATTCGTGATGCGAGCAGCGCGGCGCCGCTACGCAGAGGGAGCTCGATCGAGAACCGCGCACCGCCGCCAGGCGCATCGGTGATCGTGATGCGCCCGCCGTGGTCGGACACGATGCGATGGACGATCGCGAGGCCTAGGCCGGTCCCGCCCTTCGCGTGCTTGGTCGTGAAGTAGGGCGCGAACACCTTGTCCTTCAGCTCGCCTGGAACGCCGGGCCCGTTATCCTCGACGATCAGCATCGCGCGGTCATTCGCGTCGCCGCGCTTGGTCGTGACGGCGATGCGCCCGTCCTCGCGCGCACCGATCGCGTCGCGGCCGTTCTCGACGAGGTTCAACAAGACCTGGGTCAGCTGTCCTTTGTCACCGTCGAGCTCGGGCAGGTCCTCGGCGAGGTTCTCGTCGACTTTCACCGCGCCGTGATAGAGCGACAGCGCGGAGCGGACGATGTCATTGAGATCGATGCGCGACAGCTCGGGCTTCGGCATACGCGCGAAGTCGGAGAACTCGGCAACGATCTTCTTGAGGCGGTCGGCTTCCTCGAGGACGGTGCGCGTGGACTCGTCGAGGATCTCGGCGAAGTCGGGGTGCTGCTTCTTGTAGCTCTTGCGCAGGGTGTCCATCGCCATCTGGATCGGCGTGAGCGGGTTCTTGATCTCGTGGGCGAGGCGGCGTGCGATCTCCTGCCAGGCGGCGATCCGCTCGGCGATCACGAGCTTCTCCTTGGAGGTCTTGAGGTCTTCCATCATGAAGTTGAACGCAGAGGCGACGGCACCAACCTCGTCCTTGCTGCGAACAGGGACGCGGTGATCGAGGTCGCCACGGGCGGCCGCGAGGGAGCCCTCGACGAGCAGGTCGAGGTCGCGTGCGGTACGGCGAGCGACGAGCAGGCCGATCAGCACGACACCGATCAACGCGCCCAGTGCGAGCAGCGCGGAGGTTAGCGTGATCTGGCGCAGAACCTGATCGAGGCCACCATCGGACACCGCGACCTCGACGAACGCGACCGGCTTGCCATCGTGTCCGAGCAGGCTCTTCTTGATCGGCGCCTCCTTGGCAAGGCGTGCCCAGTCCTTGCTCGCCGGCGGGACGAGCACGTCGCCGTTGAGACCGACGATGCGTGCGTCGACCCCTGACGTCCGCAGCGGGAGGAGCACGTCATCACCGACGCGGCGGCCGACCCACAGCGCCGCGGTGTAGCCCTCGGCGCGCGACAGCTGCGCGGCTTCGACGACGAGCAAGCTGTCCTTGGTGCGGCCGTTCATGATGGTGTCGAACGTGTAGAAGGCGGAGCCGGCGTGGGCCGTTGCGATCTCTCGCACGTGCGGGTCGATGTCGCCGACCTTGGCACGGTAGTGCGCGCTGACCTGCACGACATCGTCGGGTCCGGTGACGGTCAGGATGTCGAGCGCGAGACCGCGCAGGTAACCGCCGGATTGTTC